>JAYPLH010000272.1:1056-2163 GCA_038365355.1 Fidelibacterota bacterium | reverse complement strand
AGCCTGTACAGTTTCAAAGAAAAGGGTACTATGTTTTAGACTCCAGTTCATCAGAAAACAAACTTGTTTTTAACAAAACAGTTGGTCTAAGAGATAGTTGGAGAAAATAAGAAATCACAAACTACCCCTTTTCATTAAAAACCATTTTTGCAGAATATTTTTTGGAATTAATTCTTTTAATTAAATAAGCCAAGCAGCCTAAAGAATAAATCAAAAGCCCCCACCTAGTTGTTTTTAGCCCCTCATCATAAATTTCAGGAAAGAATCCTAGCGCAAAAACAGCGATTGAAGCTGCTCCAACAAAAACATAAAACAAAAGAAAAACAAGATCAATTGTGGTTAGGCTCAGTGGTTTTGGTCTCTCAGTTGAAAAATATAAAGCAATAGCAGAAAGAAATGCGGTTGTAGATAAAGCAATATTTCTTTCTATAAATTCTAGAGGAAGATAGAGGCCGTAAACAACGAGAGCGCCAAGAAAGGCTAAAGGAACCAGCACCTTTACGACCGTAAACGAACTAGGTCTTTTTAAAGCAATTCCAATCCTGTTATCTTCACTAACCAAAACATAACTTTTTTCTAATACAGGATGAAAATTTTCTTTTTTTCTAATTAACCCAGACCTAAAACCTTGGGTGTTCCACCCGTCTGAATCAAACTTTACATCAACATCTTGTCTTTTAATTGTTTGTAGCATGCCGTAATCTTTGTCAACTAAAGAATAAGAAAGATATATTGTTTGTTTGTCAAAAGGATAGTTTTCAGCCCTTGGAAGAAAAGTAAAGCTTGACCTTATATGGTACCTAAAATAAAAAAAATCTCCGTCAACAACCTTCTTTTTTAAAAGCTTGGCCTCAAAACTTTCATTAACCACATTATTAAACCTTATTATTTTAATCCCCTCATCATATTTGGTTGTAAGTTCAAAATAAAAAACAGCATCAAAGGTGCTGTTTTCAATTGAAATATTATGGATTTTAATAAAGTCAAAATTAGGATAGTTTACATTAATTGTTTTAAGCTCTTCCTTTTCAAAGTATCCTTGTTTTTTATATAATTGAGTTTTCACGTTTTCTGAATAGTTTTTATCTATTTGGGTCATATACAAGC
>JAYPLH010000272.1:0-1046 GCA_038365355.1 Fidelibacterota bacterium | reverse complement strand
AAAGAACCTCTCCACTACCCACAAAAACATCCTCAACGCCGTTCAGCGAACAAAGCCTTTTCTTAATCTCTACAATAAGCTCTTTTTTTGAATTAAACTCAAAATCTTTCTTTGATAGCAAGTAATAAATTAACGAAACCTTGTCTAATACAATTTGATAATACCAGTTTAGATAATTTGTAACGTTTTTTTCAAGACCGTTGCCCAATGAAAATATCTTGTCCTGTAGGTCAAGTTTTTCAATAAAATCTTCTGTAACTAAATTGAATATTTTGTGATTTTTGACTCTTTCTTTTTCAATAAAGCAGTCGTGCATCATCCTAGAGTCCATTCTGACACCACAAAAACTCGCTTCAGACTCTGTCTGGACAAAGCACTTTAGAAAGGCTATTCTGTTTTCTATTTTACCCTGTACAGCCAGCTTTGAGTTGTTTACAAACGTTTCACTGTCTAAATAAACAACTTGATTTTTTTTAAGTCCTGAATAAAATTTTTTTAGAGCAGAATAGTTGTCTTTTTTCCAGCCATAAACAACCTTAAAATCGATGCCACTGTCTTTAGTTTCTTTTTTGATCCTACTTAATTGCCCTTTGTTCTCTTCAGTTTTTCCTTCTTCAACACAAACAACTTTAATTAACCTTTTTTTATCAAGGATAGCCTTGGCTTTTTTAATTTCTTTTTTAACACCTATTGTTAGAGGAGTAAAAAAAACATTATCACTCTCTATGTCTTTTAAAAAATTAAAACTGTCAAAATATAAAACGTCTTTTGTTAATTCTTTCCAATCTTGCGTTTTGAAATAATTGGGAGCCTGACAAACAAAAGAGACGTCTCTTTTTTTCAAATAATTAGAGTAGTGCTCTAAAGTTGCGTTTTTGTTGGTGACAACATCATAATAAAGCTTAAAACGGTATCCTTTATCTTTTATCCTGCTGTTTATTTCTTTTTCTAGGCCCAAAGAGAGCTCTTTAATCTTTTTTGAAATTATAGATTGAGTGCTGCCAGAGAATTGATCAAAAACCTGATAAAAAAGATAAAATCCAATC
>JAYPLH010000271.1:0-2169 GCA_038365355.1 Fidelibacterota bacterium | reverse complement strand
GTATTGGAGGTGTTCACCGTGAAGTAGAAAAGCATTTCGATGTTTCTCAAGATTTAAAAGCTCTTTCTGAAACGCCCATTATTACAATTTCGGCTGGTGCAAAGTCAATTTTAGACCTGCCTAAAACAATAGAAAAACTAGAAACTCTAGGTGTACCTATTATTGGGTACAAGTCTAAGTTTTTTCCTGCTTTTTACACAAGGTCGTCTGGGTTAAAAATTGACAAAACTGTTGACACAGAAAAACAAGCGGCGTTATTGTTTTTAGAGCACTTAAGGCTTGGTCTGTGCTCGTCTCTTTTGATAGTTAATCCTATATCTAAAAAAAACGAAATACCTCAAGACAAGATCGAGTTCTTTATTTCAAAGGCTTTGATTAAAGCAGAAAAACAAGGGTTTTCAGGAAAAGAGTTAACTCCTTTTTTATTAGAGACCATTCGGAAAGAAACAAAAGGAGACAGTCTCAAAGCAAACATCTCACTTGCAAAAAGCAACGTTAGACTTGGTGCCAAAATAGCACATGAGCTTTCACTTTGTGTCAATATGACTACTAATTAATACTCGGAACGTTAATTGACGTAATTGGACTAAAAGAGGTGGTGTATGAACATAATTAAAACTTTTATGGTTAAAAATCGTTTTGCGAGTTATGCGATAATCTTCCCTTTCGCTTTTGTTTTAACGATGTCAGTTTTTTCAATTCTTTTGAATTTCATCTTACCCGTTTTGGTTTCTGCTTTTTTAACAAAATATTTTTTCTCATTTTTTGTTGGACATTCCAAATTAAATACGTGGAGATCTTTTACTTGGGGGTCCACAAAAAACACACCGCTGTTTTAAACCGTTTTGCCAAAAACACAAACACCAACATAGTGCCATAAAGGAGAAACCAAACCTATATATTCGGATGTTGTTTGGTTTGCAAGTGGTTCTTTTTTAAAACGTTCTGGTCCTACAGTGTGAACATTTATTTTTTTTAATCCTTCTATTGGTCGGTAAATATTTGACATGTCCGGAAACATAGGTAGCTCCTGTATTCTTTTTGATCCAATAAAAAAATTAAAGCCCGATCGGTTTACATGACCAACAATAGAAGCTTTTTTAAAGTTTGGTTTTGTTCGATCAAGAATTACGATTTTTTTTATTTTATATTTTATTTTCAATTGTAAAAAATTAACAGGATTTATACTGTTTTTGTGAAACTTAATGGGTACAATAATTCTTGTCTTTTCATTTTCACAAATATAATGATCAAACAATTCGCTTTTTAATGTGTAATTTTGTTGATCGTATATAGTATAAAATGTTTGTTTCATTATAAGGAAATCTATAAAAAGGTTTTGAAATATTTAATTATAATCATTTCTTTGGTTGTTTCTTTAAGAGGGCAATGAGCTTTGTGAAGTAACCCATCTATGCCAGTTGGCAATTCAGATAGGGGTATTGGTCTTTGGGCAGGACAAATTATGTTTGGGTTTGACAATTCAAATGAATATATAGATTGGTGGCACGATGTTTTACCTGATTCACTTGAGAATTTTGAACATAAAGGAGCTATGGCTTCTAGCATTTTAACACCAAGCGTGACCATTGGTCTTTCTAACTACATTAACATTTCACTTAGCCAAGTCATTGGGTACAGACACATGTTCTGGGATAAAGATGAATACTCTATCCATCACAGAACAGAAGGGTCGAACAACAACTTTATAAATGCTGTGGGTGGTTTGTTAGGAGACCGAAAAGCAATGATTAGATATTTGATAACAAATACCGGAAAAGGATCCGGAACAAGGATCTTTGTCGGTGGTGGGGTTTCAATTCCTTCAAAAAACACACTTACATCTGATCCTTTTTTTCTTGATAATAGAGACAAAATAGATGAACATCGCCATTTTAGCGTGAGTGACGGGTGTTATAAACTAGTTGGAGAGTTACAGTTTTATCTCAAACGAGATTACGACCCCGTTTTTGTTGGTGGCGCATTCCAGGTTCAAACACCAATTGATGAAAACAAGTATGGTTACAAATCTTCTACTGCTTACGATATATCCCTAACGGCTACGACAAAAGAAAAACCTTCTATAAAAGGTTCTCTTAATTTCAACCTCGGCCTATTGCACACAACGGGCGGTTATTGGAATGGATTAAAAGAACCAAACTCACAAGC
>JAYPLH010000038.1:0-12301 GCA_038365355.1 Fidelibacterota bacterium | reverse complement strand
ACTAGAAAAACAGCTATCCCAGTTTTAGAGTTTTTAGATCAAAAAAAATATACAATTCGAAATGATAATGTTCGAATTATAGGACAAAATCTATATGAATAAGACAATGGTAGCGGATACACCTGTAATGAAGCAATTCTTAGATATTAAATCAAAATATAATGATACAATTATACTTTTCAGGATGGGTGATTTTTATGAGACTTTTTTAGATGATGCGGTTGTAACCTCACAAGTGTTAGGTATTGTCCTCACAAAAAGAGCAAATGGTAAAGCGGCGGACGTAAACCTAGCAGGATTTCCTCATCATTCTCTAGATAATTACTTGCCAAAATTAGTTAAGGCGGGATATCGTGTAGCAATTTGTGAACAAATAGAAGATCCTAAAACAACAAAAGGAATAGTAAAACGTGATGTTGTTGAAGTCGTCACTCCCGGAACACTTACAGCAGACAAAACTTTAACTGATAAGTCTAATAGATATATTGGATCTATGTTTTTTAAAAATAATATTATTGGTGTTGCATTCTTAGATTCTTCTACAGGAGAGTTCCATATAGGGCAATGCGAAAAGGGAAATATTAACAATCTTCTCTTAAAATTCAGTCCACAAGAAGTTGTCTTATCAAAAAAGGTTGTTTATTCTGATTCATTGTGGTACCGAGAATACAAGCCTTTTATAACACAGATAGATGATTGGTTATTTGATTTTGAAATTGCCTACAGGGTACTTATCTCCCATTTTAAAATCAAATCATTAAAAAATTTTGGATGTGACGAAATGCATCATGGTATCTCAGCAGCAGGCGCATTAGCAAATCACATTAATAGGAATCTAGCGACTTCAATTCATCATATTTCAAAATTGTCTCCTATTGTTGAAGAAGGTTTTATGGTTTTGGATTCATTCACTATAAAAAATTTGGAATTATTTCATTCTTTATCATCCCAAGGAACTCATGGTACACTTATTGATTGTATTGATAAAACAAAAACATCAGGCGGAGGAAGACTTTTAAGGAAAAACTTATTAAGTCCATTATTAGATGCAAAGTTACTTAAAAATAGATTAGATACAGTTGAAGCATTTGTTGAAAATAGCTTTATTTTAAAAAGTATAAGAAATGATCTCCAAAATACTGCAGATATTCAAAGAATATTGGGTAATGTAAATAAAGATAAAGCATCTCCTAGAGATTTATATTTTTTGGGCGACACATTAGAAAAAATTCCAGTTTGGCAAGAGATTTTAAAAAGTTCAAAAAATAGAAATTTAAAATCTTTTTCTAAGACTTTTTTAGATACTTCTAAATTATCTAAAAAGATTAAATATGTAATTTCCAAAGATACCCCTACCCTTTTAATCAAAGGAAATGTAATTAATAATGGTGTGAATACTGACCTTGATGAATTAAGAGAAGTTGTTTTAAATGGAAAAAAATGGTTGGAATCTTTTCAAGGATCTTTGAGAAAAAATTTAGGTATTCCAAAATTAAAAATAGGATATAATAAAATATTTGGTTTTTTTATTGAAGTCACTAAATCGCACCAGGAAAAAATTCCTAATTCATTTATTAGAAAGCAAACTTTGACAAATTCGGAAAGATATATCACAGAAGAATTGAAAGAATACGAGCAGAAGGTTCTAAACGCTGAGCAGAATATATATGATATTGAATTGAAGATATTTAATGATATTTGCATTGAAATAATGAATCATATTGTCAATTTACAAAAGAATGCATCTGCAATAAATTATCTTGATTTCTATTCATCTCTTGCATTTTTGGCAGTTAAGAATAATTATGTAAAACCGACCATTTCAAACAACCCAATTTTAGATATTTCTGATGGAAGACATCCAGTAGTCGAGCAGTTATTGCCAAGTACTGAAAAATTCATTCCAAATAATACTTGTATTGATTCAAATAACAATCAGATTCATTTACTTACCGGGCCAAATATGGCAGGGAAATCAACTTATCTAAGACAGATTGGGTTGATTGTGATAATGGCTCAAATAGGAAGCTTTGTCCCAGCCTCAAAAGTAAATATGGGCTTAGTTGATCGTTTATTTACAAGAGTGGGCGCAAGCGATAACCTGGCTGGAGGTGAGAGTACATTTTTAGTAGAAATGATTGAGGCTTCAAATATTCTAAATAATGCGACCAAAAGAAGTTTGATTTTGTTGGATGAAATTGGAAGAGGGACATCAACTTATGATGGTTTGTCTCTAGCTTGGGCTATAACTGAGTATATTCATAATACACCCAAATTAAGAGCTAGAACAGTCTTCGCCACGCATTATCACGAGCTGACAGATTTAGAAAATAAATTAGAAAGATTAGAGAATCATTACGTTCAAGTAAAAGAATATAAAGAAACAATAGTCTTTCTTCGTTCTATAGCTAAAGGAGTTGGTAATAGAAGTTATGGCATACATGTCGGAAAAATGGCTGGGTTACCAAATGTTGTTATTGATAGAGCAAATGAAATATTACATAGTTATATGACAAGTTCAGCTAAAAAGATAAATAAAGTTAGTCAGGAACTAAAAAAAGTATTAATTAAGGATCTTGAATTAAATAAAAGTATTGTAAAAGAAATAGATCTTATCGATATAAATAATACCACTCCTTTACAAGCACTCAAATTTCTCATCAAATTAAAGAAACTAAATGGTTTATAAATTTCTATTTTGTATCTTTAGTTCATGTCTTTTAATTGGGAATGTTAATTGGGTAAATTACGGATGGGAGTTGTTTGATTATGTTTCTGAAGCTAGGACAGCATCACTCGGGAATGCAACGGTTGCCTATGATTTCAATTATCCCTCTTCAGCATTAAGTAATCCGTACTTTTCAAAATTTTCTACACGAAAAATTTCTTTAACTCATCAATCTCGCTTTGCCGGAATAATTAACAGTGAGCTTGTTAGTTTTCAAATTAAAAAGAAGGAAAGATTAATTAATTTAAATTTAATTTTGGAAGGTGTAAGTAATATACCTGATACTAGATCAGCGCTTATTGATTGGGGGTATGATGGACAATATGGTACCAATGATCTAGGAGAATCAAATGGTATCATTGATGAGGGAGAGCGTCTAGATCATAATAAAATTACTTTTTTTAATCAAAGACGATTTGGATTTTACGGGACTTCAAATTTTTATTTAATGAAAATCCCCTTTGGTATTGGTTTAAAAATTTTATCTAGTTCATTAGGAAATCATAATGCAATTGGAGTTGGATTAGATTTTGGTTTTTACAAAAGCATTAAAAATTCAAATTTTGGTTTTGTTATTAAAAATATTCCTGCTTCAGGAATGTTATGGAGCAATGGAACTATTGAAGGGACTGCTCCATCAATTGATGTAGGTTATCACCAATCTATCGATATACTTAAAGAAAAATCCTTAAGTTTAAATCCAATGTCTAGTCTAATACTTAGTGCTTCAGGAAAGCATTTGAATTCAATTTATTATAAAGGAAAATTTTCAATAGATATTTTAATCGGATTAGAAGCAGTTTATAAAAAGAAATTAATGCTAAGGTTAGGGCAAAACTCCCTGTACCAATTGACAGGAGGAGTAGGAGTAAACTGGGGGAATCTGATTATTGATTACGCTTTTTTACCTTCATCAATAAATGGCATTTTTGCAAATCATCATTTAATTTCTCTTTCGGTTTGTTCTGACTGGCTTATCGCAAGAATTAAAGAGAGCAAAAAATAGATTTTGTTCACTAAAAAATTTATCTTTAGTAAATGATTAATTATAAAAGAACTTATACATTTAGGTAAAAAAAACATGATTAAAAGTATGACAGGTTTTGGAGTTGGTACTATCTCGACTGGATCAGATAAATACAATATTGAGATTAGATCAGTAAATGCAAGGTTTTTAGATATAAAATTCAAAGGTATTCAACTTGAATTATTAGTTGAGGATGAAATTAGAAATTTAATAAAAAACAAATTGCAACGTGGAACTATTTACATACGAATTGATTTGGATATGGAAAATAAAAATAAGGTTATATTTGATCATGAAAAATATGAGTTATTAAAAGCTATTTTAAGAGATATTAATGTTAAATATGGTCAGTCTTTAAACATTAGCGATATTATTTCTTCAAATGACTTATTAAAGTTGAATGAACCAAAAGCTCCAAATAAAAAAGTAATAATTAAGAATGTTGAAATAGCTTTGAAACAGTTAGATGGAATGAGAAAAACTGAAGGAGCCAAAATTTTAGAAGATACGATGGCAAGAATTAATCAAATAACAACAACCTTAGGTCTCCTTTCAAAAAAGGTTAATTCATATAAAGTTGAAAAACATAATATTCTTAAAACCAAGATTGAAGATTTATTATTGGGCCAAGATCTTGATGAATCAAGATTGATTCAAGAAGTCGCTTATTTTTCAGAAAAAATGGATGTTACCGAAGAAATTGTTCGTTGCAACAGCCACTTTACTCAACTTCTTTCATATTTGGATATAAATGAACCGGTTGGTAAAAGAATTAATTTTTTATTACAAGAGATTGGAAGAGAAATAAATACTATTGGTTCAAAAAGTCAACAAGCTGATCTGACAATCGATATTGTTGAAATAAAAGATGAATTAGAAAAGATTCGTGAGCAAATACAAAATATTCTTTAATGAAAAATTTAATTATTATTTCTGCTCCGTCTGGTGCGGGTAAAACAACATTATGTAGGTCCATACAGGCAGAAATTCCTAAAATAAAATGGTCTTTATCTTTTACAACCAGAAAAAAAAGAAAAATGGAAAAAAATGGTATTGATTACCAGTTTATATCGGAATCAACTTTTAAAAACCTTATTGATAATTCCTTTTTTGCAGAATGGGAAAAAGTTCATGGGTTTTATTATGGCACTTCAAAAGATTCGATAGATAATATTATAAAGAAAAATGAAATGCTACTACTTGAAATGGATGTAAAGGGTGCACTGTCAATCAAAAAGTTGTATCCTAATAAAACCTTTTCTATTTTTATAACACCTCCTAGCGTTGATCATTTAAGAAAAAGGTTACAAAAACGTGGCACAGATTCTAAATATAGAATTAATATTAGACTTCAAAGGTTTAAAGAAGAGATGAAGTATGTTAGTAAATTTGATTTTAAATTACTCAATGATGATTTGGCAAAGGCTAAAGACCAACTTTTAGATATTATTCTTAAAATTAAAAAAGGAGATAGTAATGGGTTTAAAAACAATACCATTTCGTGACATAGAACATCAAGCAGAAAACATGTATGAAGCAGTAGTTGCTATGTCTGGACAAGCAAAAGAGGAGCTAAACGAGAGAATAGTAAACAAGGCAATAAAAGATCATCAAGAATCTGAATTAGACGTTTTTGACGAATTGGAAGAAACTACTATTGAGGACTATGAAGAAAAAGAAAAAGTGACAACTGTTGCTATTGAAAAATTTCTTACTGGTGATGTGAAATGGAGTAAGCCTTATTGAAATGATCAATGAAAAATTATTCTTCAATAAGTAATTATTTAAAAACATATAGAAAACTATTTTCAGATGAAATAATTATTCCAAAGCAGGCTGCACTTAAAAATAAACAAGGGAACTTTACAAATAAAAAAGATCCACTGATTCTATATGAATGTATTATCAATAAATGTGAGATATGCCAACATCTAGATTCAAAAAATAATTTTTTTTTTGGATCTGGAGATGCGAATGCAAACCTATTAATTGTAGACGAGGCTCCTGCTTTAGAGGTTAATAGCCAGGGGGAATCTTTTCTTGGAAAAGCAGGTAAGCTTTTAGATAAGATTTTACTAGCTGTTGATTTAAATCGGACTAAAGATATATTTATCGTAAATATATTAAAATGTAAACCTCCTCAAAATCGTGATCCTTTGCGTTCTGAAATTGAAAAGTATATACCATATCTTAATCGACAAATCAAAATTATTCAACCGAAATTAATTTTAGCATTAGGAAAAGTCGCTGGGAAATCTTTAATTGGTAGAGATATGTCTCTTCTAGAAATGAGAGATAAAATTTTTGATTATAATGGAATTCCACTAAGGATCACTTATCACCCGGAAACTTTACTTAAGAACCAAAATTTAAAAAAATTAGCTTGGGATGATTTTAAATGTTTAAAGAATCAAATGGAAAATTAATGGAAGAAAAAATTAAAAACTTAAATCAAGTTCCCTATTCAGAAGAAGCTGAATTAGCAGTACTTGGTTCAATGCTTTCATCAAAAGAAGCAGTTAGTAAATCAATACAATGGTTAACTTCAGATTATTTTTATAAGGAGTCTCATAGTAAAATTTTTTCCGTTATGATTGATCTTTTTGAAAAAGGAGATCCTGTTGATACTGTGTCGGTGATTGAAATTTTAAAACAAAAAAAAGATTTGGAAAATGTTGGAGGTACCTATTTTATAACAGGTTTGGTTGATGTTGTGCCTACTGCCGCCCATGTAGAGCAATATTCAAAAATTGTGATGGAAAAAGCATTGTTAAGAAATTTAATAACATTATCTCATCATATTGCAAAAGAAGCATATGATGCAAATAAAGAAGTATCTGATATATTAGATAATGTGGAGCAATCTATTTTTAACATTACTCAAAATCGTCTTAAAGGTGGATTTACTCAAATTAATCCTATTTTACTAGAGGCCTTAGAAAAACTTGAACAAACTCGTTCAAAAGGAGGGACGGTTATTGGTGTCCCATCTGGTTTATTAGATTTAGATGATATAACGTCAGGTTTTCAAGATGGAGATTTAATAATTGTCGCTGGTCGTCCAGGTATGGGAAAAACATCTTTAGCTTTATCAATGCTTAGAAACGCTGCATTAGATTACAAGATAGGAGTCGGAATGTTTAGTCTTGAAATGTCAAATTCTCAACTTGCAATGAGACTTTTATGTTCAGAAGCAAGGGTAGATAGTCACTTCGTCAGAACTGGAAAATTACCACCGAAATTATGGAAAAACTTAGGCATTTCAGCAGGTGAACTAGAAGAAGCTCCAATCTTTCTAGATGATACTCCAGCTTTGACAGTATTAGAGTTAAGAGCAAAAGCCAGGCGTCTTAAAGCCGAAAAAAATGTAGGAATGATTGTAGTTGACTATTTACAACTGATGCAAGGACCTAAAAGTATTGAAAGTAGACAACAGGAAATATCAGTAATCTCTAGATCATTGAAGGCACTCGCAAAAGAATTAGATATCCCTATTATAGCTTTATCTCAGTTATCAAGAGCGGTTGAGCAAAGGGCAGATCGTAAACCTCAATTATCAGATTTAAGAGAAAGTGGAGCAATAGAGCAGGATGCCGATGTCGTAATATTTTTATATAGGCCTTGGATTTACAGTCAAGATGATGATGATGATGGTAAGGCTGAAATTATTATATCAAAACAAAGAAATGGACCTACTGGTACAGTTAGAGCATCTTTTATTAATAAATATGCAAAATTTGAAAATTATTCTGAAGATCAAATGCCATTTTAATGCAAAATCCAATTGCTAAGTTAGTTCCACAATATTTTGGTGAATATCCCAAGCCATTCCAAAAATTATATAGAAGTGTATCTCTTGGGCCAGATCAAAATGAAGAAGAAGTCAAATCTGTTTTGTGGCAAGCGTATGAATTTGGTAACAGGCATCACGAAGGACAAAAGCGATTATCAGGAGAACCATATTTTACACATTGTATTGAAGTAGCTAATACTCTTGCAAAATGGAATATGGATACCACAACAATTATCGCAGGTTTATTACATGATACACTTGAAGATACTGATGCTACATTAGAAGATATAACATTGATTTTTGGTCAAGAACTTGGTTCTTTAGTTAACGGTTTAACAAAATTAAAAGATATAAAATATCTAACTCGTAAAGAAAAACAAGTAAGTAATTTTATGAAAATGTTATTGTCCGTTGCTCAAGATTTAAGAGTAATTATTATAAAATTTGCTGATAGACTGCATAATATGAAAACCATAGATTACATGCCCCAAATAAAAAAACATAGAATTGCTATTGAAACACGTGATATTTACATCCCACTTGCTCATAGAATGGGAATGTCTGCTGTAAAGTCGCAATTAGAAGATTTAGTATTTAAAGTACTGAAATCTCAACAATTTGATGATATCAAAGACAAAGTGAAATCAAGTAAAAAGCAGAGGTTGAAATTTATTAACGAGGTAATTGATCCTTTAAAACTAGAATTAAATAAACATGAAATTTCACCAAGTATTTACGGCAGAGCAAAGTCTTATGCATCCATCTATAATAAAATGATATTTAGGAATAAATCTTTTGATGAAATTTATGATCTCTATGCCCTGCGAATTATAGTTCAAAAGCCTGAGCAATGCTATTTAGCGCTAGGGCTAGTGCATAATTTATATGTTCCCGTTCAGGATCGATTTAAAGATTTTATTGCTACCCCAAAAACAAATGGATATCAATCAATTCACACTACAGTCATTGGTCCTAGAGGTAAAATGGTTGAAATACAAATTAGAACTGATTCAATGGAGGAGACAGCAGAAATTGGAGTTGCAGCACATTGGGTTTATAAAGATAGCAAATCTTCTGATATAGATAAAAATGTGAGATGGTTGAGAGAACTTCTTGAAATCTTGAAAGATGAATCATCTAATCCGAAAGAATTCATGGAATTATTGAAGATCGATCTCTATGATGAAGAAATTTTTGCATTTACGCCATTAGGTGACCTTATAAGGCTTCCTGCCGGGTCTACAACTGTTGATTTTGCTTTTCAAGTACATACCCAAGTTGGTATGCATTGTATGGGGGCAAAAATTAATCATTTAGTCGTTCCATTGAACACGAAAATTAGTAATGGAGATGTTGTTGAAATACTTACAGGTAAAAAACAAAATCCTAGCATAGGTTGGCAAAAATTTGTTGTTACCACAAAGGCTCGTAATGAGATCAATAGATTTATTAGAAAAGAGATGGATGAAAACAGTATTAAATTAGGAGAGGAGTTGTTAGTTAAGACATTAAGAAGGATGAAGTCGACATCTCTACTATCTGAGTTTAAAGATAGTTATGCAAAATTTGGTTATGCAGATAAGAATTCAATGTTAAAAGCAGTTGGAACTGGAATCCTTACGGTTAGAGACATTTTTAATAAATTAAGACCAAAAGAAGACAAAATGAATATTGATGCTATGAGACCTTCAAAAAGGTTTTATGATTTTCGTAGAGGGGAAGTTGTTTTAGATGGCATTGAGAATTTATTAGTTAATTTTGGAAAGTGTTGCAGCCCAATTCCCGGTGATGACTTAATAGGTTTTGTTACAAGGGGCCGTGGAGTAACAGTCCATCAAACCACCTGTAAAAGCTTGCCAATTTTGAATAATGAATCGGATCGGCTTTTACCAGTACATTGGAATGTTAAATCTTCAGAAAGTTTTAATGTCGGTTTAAAAGTAACAGGGCTTGACTACAAAGGTTGGTTGAAAGATGTTTCAGAATGTATATCCAAGGAAAATGTAAATATTTCGAGTGTTGATATTAAAGCAATAGATTCAATAGCTGAGGCAAACATAATTGTTCAGGTAAAAAATAATAGGCAATTAAATCGTTTAATGCGCAAAATAACTAAACTGAAAAATATAGATTACGTTCAAAGGATTGGGAGATAATGAAAATAAAAACCTATACAAAAAAAGATATTGCAAATGAATTTTCTCGGCGTCAAAATCAGAGTGTCAGAAAATCTATTGAGATTACAGATACTCTCTTCAATATTTTAAGAGACATTCTAATTGAAGATAATCCCTATACAAGGATTGAAATTAGAAACTTCGGTGTTCTTGAATCAAAACCTACTAAAGCAAAACCTAGAGCTAGAAATCCTGTTACTAATGAAGAAATATATGTACCAGCTCACAAAAAAACTCGTTTTAAAGCAGGGAAAATTATAAAAGAGCATCTTAGAAAACCCTTATAAAATATGGGGAGAATTTTAGGAGTTGACTATGGAAAAATCAGAATAGGTTTGGCTCTTTCGGATAATTCTAAAAGAATAGCTTTTCCGTTTAAAACTATAAAGAATAAAAATATTGATTATTTGTTAGACTTTTTTAGAAAATTAAACTCTGAAAAAAACATTGAGTCAATAGTGATCGGTTTACCCTTGGGAATGAATGGAAAAGACACCCTTCAAACAAAAAATGTTCGTATTTTTTCAAAGTCTATAAGTATTCTGGGACTCCCAATATTTTTTCAAGATGAGAGACTAACGTCAATAAGTGCAAAAAAGTCCCTTATAAAACAAAATATAAAAACCGGGCATAATAAAGAAAAAATCGATGAAATAGCAGCTACAATTTTCCTTCAACAATTTTTAGATATGAACAATTAGATTAAAATGAATTTTTTAGAAAGACCTTATTGGCAATTAGCTATTCTATCTGGTGTTTTAGTGGGCATTTCTTATTTACCTATAAAACTTGGTTTCTGTGTTTATTTTGGATTTGTTCCCCTTCTTCATTCATGGATTATTAATAATTCAAAATCAAATTTCAAATCAGGTTTTATTTTTGGGATTATATATAATTTAATATCAAATTATTGGATTGGCACTAATTCAGGAGCAGAGTTTTATGTTGTTATGTTGTCTTTAATTTTTGCTGTTATTTATCTTTCCTTATTTTGGGCATTTTTTGGATATATTTACGGTTTTATAAAAACATCTAGAAATGCTTATTTAACTTTGCCACTTTTAATCGTGGTTTTAGAGTGGGTTCGTAGTTTTGGCCCTCTTGGTTTTACATGGGGAAACCTTGCATTGACTCAATCAGAATATCCATTTATGTTGCAATTTCTAGATTTTACAGGTACTTATTTTCTAACTTTTATAATAATCGCATCAAACCTGATTTTTTACCTTTATGTAAATGATAATAAGTTTTTAAAATTATATTTTCGTCTAATCATATTCATTTTAATAATTATTCCAATATTTGGTTTTTATAGGATGGGAAATATCACCCCCATTAGTAAAAGTATTGATATCGCTATTATTCAGCCAAATATTGATCCAAATAAAAAATGGGATTATAATCTGAAAAAACAAACAATCACATTTATGGACTCTCTTTATCAAGATGCGATTAATATAGATCCAGACTTAATTATTTTTCCTGAAACAGCACTACCCTCATACTTAAGGATAGAAAACCACGTTAGGGAAAAGTTACAGCGAAAAGTAAATCAATCAGGTATTCCAATAATTATTGGTACTGTGGATAGGGAATTAGATTCTAATGGATTTAAGTCATACTTTAACAGTACAATGTATCTAAGCCCTCAAAAAGATTATTTAATGTATGATAAAATTCATCTTGTCCCGTTCGCTGAATATGATTTGATACCTGATTTTTTTTCTCCGTTAGCTAATTTAAACTTAAATATAAATAGAGGTATATTTAAAAAAGGGAATGACTACGTTAGTTTTAGATTAAATGATATTGTTTTTTCAGATTTAATTTGTTACGAGTCTAGCTTTCCTAGATATGCTCGTAAATTTGTTGAAAATGGAGCAGACTTTTTAATAATTCAAGCCAATGACGGATGGCTTGGGGCTTCAGCAGGTCCCTTTCAACACTTTGCACAAGCGCAATTAAGAGCAATAGAAAATAGAACCCCAATTGTTCGAGGAGGAAATACGGGAATATCTGGATTTATTTTACCTAATGGTAAAGTCATCAAAAAAACCTCACTAGGAAAACAAGTCATAATAAAAGAAAGACTCCCAATTTACAATGCGGGTACATTTTATACATTTTACGGTGACGTTTTTGCTGTTATTTCTTTAGTAATCTTTTTATTTATAGGACCAGTAAATTGCTTAAAAAAATAATTTTTCTAATAATTTTTCTTGCAAACATGAATCATTTATTCGCTAAAAGTTTGACTATACATCCTGCCGTTAAATCAGTTTTAATACCAGGTTGGGGCGAGTCATCACTTTCTAAATCATATCAATCACGATTTTTTAACCTAATAGAATTGACCTTGTGGTCAACATGCTTAGGGTTTTATAAATTTTCGGATCATCAAAAGTTACAATATCAATCTTATGCTGCAAAATATGCAGGTACCAATCACAAAAATAAAAGCCATAAATATTGGGTTGATATTGGCAATTATATGAGTTTAGATAGCCATAACGCTGAACATTTAAGATGGCGTCAAATTGATGATATTTATGACTACCAGTATGATTGGAATTGGA
>JAYPLH010000270.1:0-2177 GCA_038365355.1 Fidelibacterota bacterium | reverse complement strand
AAACTTGGCAAGAATATCTTCAACACCAGGAAAAACAATTACTCTTAATTATTATTTTGTGAATAAAAAATTTTATATAGTTGATGCACCTGGATATGGTTACGCTAAAAGATCAAAACAATCAATTGAAACATATTATAAAATGTTAAATGATTTTTTAGAAAATCAAAAAGAATTAGTTTTAATTTGTTTATTAATCGATTTCAAGGTTGGTCCAACCAAAGATGATATTGATGTTTATAATCAATTAATCAAATATAAGAAACCATTGATTGTTGTTGCTACCAAAGTAGATAAAATTGCAAAAACAAAAAGGAACAAAAAAAAGAAAGAGATTCAATCTCTTTTACCTCAAAATATCATAGAAGTCTCAAACACAAAAAAAATAGGCATTATTGATCTTCAAAAGATTATATTAAAAAAAATAGAGGAATAATTATTCCTCTTTTTCTTTAAAATAATCATAATCTAGAAGTAATGTATTATATCTGTAATCATTAATAATGCTTTGTGATAAACTAATCAGATAATTTAAATCATAATTTTGATTAAATATAGAATATGTTTCAGTAAGTGCATCATATATATAGTCCTTTGAACGATAGCTGTTATCAGCAAATTTTATTATGTGTTCATCGTGAATACTAAAAACATCAACACCAAAAGCAAATTCATACTTCATTGGTAAACCGTATAAATTTGCAATTGTAGGCATAATATCAATAGATGAAAAATACTGATTATAAGTTCCACTAAGAGATTTTTCTGGAGTATAGATTAGCATTGGAACATTATGAAGTGTTTGGGGATCGCTGGACACCTTTGAATTATCATACGCCCATATATCTTCTTCATTGATAGCATAAGCATAATGATCTCCATAAATAATTATAGCAGTGTCTTCAAGTTTATCTGCTTCATCTAATTTATCCATTAAGGTCTTAACTGATAAATCCAATTCCATTGCTGTAGCGAGGTAGTAGTATATATCTTCAGGAATAGATTCATTTGAATTTTCAAAATATTCACTTAATCTTTCTTCATGATACGAGAAAACTTCGTGATTTTGATCATAATTGAAATGTCCTGAAACAGTAATATAATTTACAAAAAATTTTTCATCATTAATATATTCATCAATAGTTAAGTTAATCAAATCAAGATCCCTTTGCCACTTATGGTCAAAAATTATTTCTCCATCTGGTACCTCATCTAGAAGTCCTAAATCTGAGGCACCTCTGTAAATATCATAGCCAAAAAGATTTGTATAAGCATCTGTCCTATTATAGAAGTAATCTATATAATTATGATAACTGTAAGTATTATATCCATCAACTTCAAATAAATTTGGCAATGTATTTGGAAGAGTATTATTTACATATGCTTCCATAGATAATGTTACATTTTTGTTTGGATACAATGATGTCTGTACCATCCATTCAGTATCAGCAGTAGATCTGTAATACAATGGTGAGTAATAATTTTCAAAATATGCATAGTTTGACTTCAAATCATAAAGTGTAGGAGTTAGAATAGGATGAATAGCAAATGTATCAAGGCTTTCAGCCATAATTAATATTAAGTTTTTACCTTCTAAAATATCTGAATATTGATTGTTTATGTGTCCATTTCTAGAACTTAAAAAATCTTCCAATAAAACTCGATATTCTGCTTCACGCAAAGGAGGTACTCTGAAAACATTTAAGATATCTCTTTGTAAGTAAGTTACTAGTCCAAAAGTCTTAACTGTTTTTTGGTTATCATAAACGTATTCATATAAGTCCTTATCGGTGAACATTATATTTACGCCATCTTCAATTCTATTATCATTTATAAATTCTTGAGTAAGAAAAAAACATGTCCATGAGAAAACGAGAACAATTAATGGCTGTTTTAAAAACTTATACTCAACTTTATACAATTCTTTAAAATTAGAGTTTATCAACACAATAATAATTATAGGGAAGATATACAATAGATGTCTAAACCTTAAGGCAAGAAAAGCATCTCCAATAAAACTCAATCCTAGAGAAAAGTCTCCAGCTACTTGAATCGAGAAAAAATTCTCAACAACTGTATGATAAATATCTTGCAAAAAGAAAGTTATAGATAAAGAAACTATAATAACAAAAGTTAGAAATTTAATTGTTTTTTCTCTAAAAAACATCAAAATAAAC
>JAYPLH010000269.1:0-2189 GCA_038365355.1 Fidelibacterota bacterium | reverse complement strand
TCAAAGAAAAAAGGGAACAATTAAGAAATAAACAGCAAGACGATTTATCCTCTCTTTCCTCACAACTAAACGCTATCCAACAAGAAATGAAAGACGTAAAATCTTCTTTGTTGGATAAAAAGAAAATGGATTGGAATGATCAAAACAGGTTAAAACAAATTCTTCAAAAACAAGAACAAGTTAATCTCCAACTGGAAAATTTTAAAAAAGAATTAGAAAAAAAATTGTCTTTTGATCCCTTCAAAAAAGATGAAGAAATTCTTCAAAAACAAGAACAACTACAAAAAATCATGAAAGACCTCATGTCTGATGAAATGAAGAAGCTATATGATGAGCTAAATAAGCTTGTACAGGAAATGAATAAAGATAAAGTGCTAGAGAAGATGGAAGACATCGAGTTTTCTCAAGATAATATGATAAAAGAGTTAGATCGAGCTATTGAACATTTTAAAAAATTAGCTGTTCAGGAAAAAGCCGCTGAGATAAAAGAACAAATTGAGGACTTAATGAAAAAGCAAGAGCAGCTCAATGAGATTACGGAAGACAAAAAAGAGTCCTTGTTTGAAAAAACAAAAAAACAAGAAGATATTAAAGATGAATTCCATGAAATACAAAGTGATCTTCTTGACCTGCAAGAAAAAAACGATGCCCTAAAACAGCCAGAAAATTTAGATACAGAGGAAAAAGAAAAAGAGGTTAATGAAACAATGAATGAATCTATTGAAGAATTAAACAAAAACAATCTCAAAAAAGCCGCTAAAAACCAAAAACAAACCCAACAAAAGTTAGAAGAATTGGCACAGCAGCTTAATGGTTTAATGGGTAACAGTCAACAACAAGAACAAGAAGATATGGAAACAATTCGTCTTCTTTTAGAACAGCTCGTTAACTTTTCTTTAGACCAAGAAGAATTGCTTAAACAACTTAAAATCACCAACGCTCAGGATCCTCAATTTGTGAAAATTGGACAAGAACAGCGAAAATTAAGTGATGAAATATTAATAATAGAAGACTCTTTGAATGCCCTTGCAATGAGACAATTAATGATAAGCAACAAAATAAACTCAGAGGTGCAATACATTAAACGCTCTCTTAAAAAGAGTATTAAAAACATGACCGAAAGAAAGAATAATCATGCTAAACGTGAACAGCAATCTGTCATTATGCACACAAACGAACTTGGGCTGCTTTTAAGTGAAATCCTAAATCAAATGCAACAAGGTATGCCAGGCTCTGGTCAATGTAATAAACCTGGTGGTAACAGTAAAAATGCGGGGAAATCACTTCCACAGAATGCCGATCAGCTACAAAAACAAATAGAAGCCATGAAAAAATACCTCAAACAAAAGGGCAATAAAAAAGGTCCTGGTGAAAAAGGTGGTGGTTTTGAGCAGCTTGGCCGAATGGCTGCAGAACAGGCTGCTATTAAAAAACAATTAATGGAAATGGCCCAACAACTTAATGAAGATGGCTCAGGTAAAGGAAACGGCCTTAAAAAAATAATAAAAGACATAGAAAAAGTAGAAGAAGACATAATTAATAACCAACTCAATCAAGAAAGCATTTTAAGACAAGAAGAGATTAAAATAAAACTCTTAGAACTGGATAAAGCCACCAAAGAACAAGAAGAAGACAAAAAAAGAGAGTCCAAAGAAGGAAAAGAAGAGCAAAAAGAAAATAACAGTGATTTGTATCAAGAGTACCTTAAAATGAAACAAAAAGAAACAGAAATGTTAAAAACTATTCCACCAAATTTGAAACCTTATTACAAAAATAAAGTAAATGAGTATTTTAAAAACATGGACGGAATATGATTAGCACTGTGGAGCCCGTGGCCAACAAAATTTCTTTAGCTTCAGAATCAAGTAGCCTACTCATTTTAGAGGATTGGATTAATGCGCTTTGTGAACTTTATCAAGTCTCTGTTGAACAATATGGAAATGTTCTTATAGCGTTAACAGAAGCAGCAAACAACGCCATTATACATGGCAATAAAAACAGTAGTGATAAAAAAACTGAAATTGAATATAATATTCAAGACAATACAATTGCTTTTACCATAACTGATGAAGGTGCTGGATTTGACTACAATGACCTTCCAGATCCAACAAGCCCAGAAAATATAGAAAAACCTCAGGGTCGTGGTATTTTCCTCATGAATCACCTTGCCGATGAGGTTAGTTTTATAG
>JAYPLH010000268.1:0-2189 GCA_038365355.1 Fidelibacterota bacterium | reverse complement strand
ATCTACAAATAATTGCACTACTAAAAATGGCCAGTGTATTACCAGTGCGTTTAGTACTATTTAGGGTATTTTTAAGGAATTCAAACAAAAACAGGTTATAAAGACAAAAGCCCTATTCCTTCTCGAGAAATAAGGCTTTAAAGTGTCGGGGTGGAGAGATTCGAACTCCCGACCTCCTGCTCCCAAAGCAGGCTGAAAATCCTCTATAAATAAAACTTTACCAGTGTATCTGTAGTGGAAATTGACTAATAATTACCCTACAATGTGTGGGAGGCTATAAACAAAAAACCCCACGAATGTGGGGCTTGATGTATTAATAAAAAATTAAAATATGCTTAATTTACCATTGTGTACTTAATTTTATGTTTATCATCAGAAAAGGGTATATTTATTCTTAACGTTTTATTGTAAGTTGGCTCATATTTAACTACAATCTTTCCAGATACCATCTGACCCGGATATATTGTATTTGCCTTTAATAGCATATCGAATACTGATTGATTTTCTGAATTTTGCATTTGCTTTATTCTCATTAACTCCTCTCTAGATTCTTTGTCCGCTCTTCTTTTAGCATCATGGTTAATAGTAGTTGTACTTGAATTTTCTACAGTATTAACACTACCACTAATATTCGTTTGTGATTGGCCAGTAGCATATAGGCCTGTGTTAGTTGATATAGAACCGTAAGAATTAGCCTGTCCATTAATATTAGACCTACTAGTTGTATTTGTAGTACTTGTAGTTTTACCAGCGTTTGTATTATCGATCGCACTATTCATTGCATGTACTGCATTTGCGATGTTTTGAATCCTTTTTACTTTTGCCATAAA
Source organism: Fidelibacterota bacterium (assembly GCA_038365355.1). Classification (GTDB taxonomy): domain Bacteria; phylum Fidelibacterota; class Marinisomatia; order Marinisomatales; family UBA1611. The sequence goes on along the minus strand of JAYPLH010000268.1, from coordinate 1,359 downwards.
GTCATTTGGTCTATATGTTTCAAATACTTTCATTTTGTTTTCACTACTAAAACCAAGAACTTGCACATTTTCTGGTAAGAAAGTTGATTCAGAGGTAGAATTGTTCTTTAGTAGAACATCTAAAATCAAAAATTGCATCTTATTAACACCACCACCATATTCAGATTTTTTTATTGATACGATAGATAATGATGAATTTGGTTTTTTAGATGTTGCTAATTTTTTACCATCCACATATCTTGTTTCGACTCCTTTTTGATTGTCCGATGGATGATAGTCAATCATTACAGGAGCACAGGAAAAAATAAACATTAAAGAAAGAATGAAAACATTAATATTTGACTTAAGCATATGTAATTCCTTTTATTATTCTTAGTTTAAAACGTCAATAAATGAAAATATTATCCTTAAAAATTCTATACAAGAATAATTTTTCATATCAATTTATTCTTTTAATTATCTCCAAGTCTGATCATTATCCATCCAGCAAACAAAAACTGACCAGTGTATTACCAGTGCGTTTAGTACTTTTTTGGGTATTTTAAAGGAAATCAGACTAAATCAGGTATAAAAGACAAAAGCCCTACTTCTCCTCGAGAAATAAGGCTTTAAAGTGTCGGGGTGGAGAGATTCGAACTCCCGACCTCCTGCTCCCAAAGCAGGCTGAAAATCCTCTATAAATGAAACTCTACCAGTGTATCTGTAGTGGAAATTGAACTAATAATTACCCTGCAATGTGTGAGAGACTATAAACAAAAAACCCCACGATTGTGGGGCTTAACCTGAACAATTAAATTTTTATTTCATAATAGTCACCAACCCTATTGTTGATTTCCCCCCAAAGGTTTAGACCTAAATCTGGCAAATCGGTTATTACACTCCTAAGCGAACAAAAGACTAATCTAAAACCTATGTTCCCTTGCACAGAAAAACTGTTTTCAAAATCAGTATAACTTTCATCAATATCAATAATAAAATCTTCATACTCATTTGGTATATTTTCTTCGTGGAATTCGCAAATTCCAAATTCTGGTTCATCATCACGACCAACATCTTCAACAAAACTGATAAATTTATCCAACTGCTCTATTATATCTTCAAGTCTAGTGAAATAAACATTTTTGACTTTAATGGCGAATTCCTCTTGATTTTTATTTTCTACAAAATAAGAATCTTTTATTGTATTTAATTTGTGAAGTAGGTCTTTTTTATCATTTTCCTCCCCTGGGCAAGAGAGTATTACAATGGATTGATAATCTGTCATTTCATTCCTTTATATTTTGTTAGTAAATATACCCATCATCCTATAAAGAAAAAACCCCACGAATGTGGGGCTTGATATAATTCTGTTTATAAAAA
>JAYPLH010000267.1:0-2194 GCA_038365355.1 Fidelibacterota bacterium | reverse complement strand
TCCTAGAAAAAATTCTATTTGGATCAATTATGGTTGATTGGAAAGGTATCTCACGAGTTTCACTATCAATAAAAAATGCTATCCCTTGATATTTTTTTATATGGTACTCTAGAGCCATTTTAGCAGTCTGCTCATCTCCATGCAACCAAATATAGCGATTGGATGAATCCCCATTTGAGACAAGATCAAATTTTGCATTTGCAAAAGTAATATAAGAATGTGGAAAAGAGACATTCTTGATTTCTCTAGCAAAAATAAAAGAGAAAATATGTATTGCTATAATTTTACTTAAGAAGGATTGCCTTCTGAGTATCATAAGATTGCTTTGATTCAACTTTTATAAAATAAATTCCACTCTATAATTTTTGAGCATCCCAAACTAAAACATGGTTCCCAACTTCAAGAAATGTATTCCATTGATCAACCAATGTACCCTTTAAATCATGAATGGTTAGTTTAACAGAACCAGGAATGTCAACAGAAATTGAGATATTAGTAACAGGGTTAAACGGATTAGGATAATTAGGACTTAAATGAAAGCTACTTAATGGAGCTATTGGATCATTTTTAGCAAAATCAATACTATGACAGTTATCTAAATCCCATGCATTTGAAGGATAAACATCAAAGGAATCTGGAGGACATTCTTCAAAGTAATTATGGTGAGCATAAATTGGATCCCAAACATATGAATCCACCGAAAAAATTTTATAGAGCTCCTTCCCTATGTCTGCATAATTATCATAGAAAACATTTCCAATTGTAGTAGAACCTCCAAGGATAGGCCAGGCAAGAGAATCCACGTAAATACCTCCACCAAAATAACATATACAGTCACAATCTCCTTGAACTGTATTATCAAAAATTTCATTCCCGAATATATAAGGATAAGATGAACCTAAAACTGCAATTCCACCTCCACTTCCGCCACAATTCCCTGCGGCGTTGTTATGGATAACATTTCTATCTATGGTCGGACTTGAATTTTCAATTAATATTCCGCCACCATAATTCAGATTATATCCATTTTGAATCTCAAACCCCAACAATATAGATGATTGATCTTGACCATTATTGATAGTGACAACGCTACCTTGTCCTCCTCCATCTAAAACTACAGAACCTGATGTATTATCTTCATATCCACTGTAAGGAAGAGCAACCAAAGAAATATTTTTATCTAAAAAACTAATGTGTTCATAATATATCCCTGGCTCTACTAATATTATATCTCCATTATCAGCGTTCTCTATTGCATTTTGAATTAATAAATAATCTTCACTTACTCTTAAAACATTTGGTCCATTATTTGCTCTAAAGTCTAGAATCAAATTTATGAAATAACTATAATCTTCAGGGTCTTCCGGATTCAAAGTGGTTATGTTAAATTGATAAATCAAATCACCTTGTCTATTCAAGAAATATGTACTTCGTTGTACCGCTTCGTAATCTTCCCAAACAGGATAGCCTTCCTCTTCCCTGTCCTCTACCCATGGTAATATATTTTGATCAATCATACCATCCAGGCTAGTATTATACTCGTCTTTTCCTACTCCAATCATATTTACATCGTCTATGCCAATAGCAAGTAAGTCATTATAAACTAAGTTTAAAAAATCGAACCGATTCCTACAAGCGTTTCAATATTCATGTCCAAAAAATATAATACTGATTTCACCTAAAAAATCAGCTGGGCCAATTACTTGTCCATAAAATTCTGAGTTTGGATTTAAATCTTCTAATTCAAAGTTGCTTTGAGAAAAAAGAAAATTCGTGGAGAAAAATATAATGAGGAGGAAAAACTTACTCATCCTGGTCTTCATTCATCCTATACCAAAGAGCAAGCAAAAGCGATCCAACCACAAAAACCACCATTACGATAAATATTATTAATTTAAAATTCAAATCAAAGCCCTTAAAAAAATAGTAATACTAAAACTATCTTATAATTTTAAAGTTGTTAAATATCATTAAGTATTTCTACTATAAAATTACGAAGATTTAAAACTTCAATCCCATAATAGAATTTTTTTTGGCAAAATATACTTGGATAATTCTTGTCTTAATTTTCCCATTATATGACTTCTAATGTTTTTTGGAAGCGCTACTGTATTTTCTTCATTAACATATTCTGAATAATATATATCTGATTCTGGATTTCTGCGATTTATTCGATTAAAGTAATCTTTATTCA
>JAYPLH010000266.1:0-2201 GCA_038365355.1 Fidelibacterota bacterium | reverse complement strand
TAATGAGTCGGCTATTAAAATGCTAAAAATGAAGCAGAAAATCGGATTAAATATTGAAAAAACAGTTGATTTAAAGCATATACACAATACGGTTGGAATTAAAGAAAATAAAAAAATTGCCCAAAGAGTTGCCTCTGAAGCAATAACATGCGTTAAGCTAGAAAAAGATTTGCTTCCAATTTCTAAGTTTCCTGAAGAATCAATTTACGTAGTTGATATGTATGATCATGAATATGATCACTCTATTTCGCATATTACAAAGGGCTTGCTAAAATCTGGAATGGACATAAGGCCATATCAAGTAGATGAATCTGATTCAGAAAAAATAATTAATCAAATTCTCGATGCAATTCCCAATGATGCTATGGTTGTTATTAATACTTTTGTTACACATAAAGCATGGAAGGATCGAATATCTTTTTCAGATAATCAAATATACTTCATTCAAAAAATTCAAGAAAAAACAGGAAAAATTGTCTTAGGGAGTCTCGGGAATCCATATATTATTCAAAGTTTTCCAAAAATTCCTACATATCTTTGTGGTTATAAAGATAATCTATTGATGCAAAATGCATATTTGAATGCAATATTAGGGAAAGTTTCGATCTCTGGTAAATTGCCAGTATCCATACCTGGTGTAGCAAAAATAGGGCAAGGTATAAATATTGAAAAGTTCATACCAAAAAAAAATAAGATCTATTATAAACCTGGGTTGGAAGTCAAGAGGGTACTTCCTCAAGAAGCAAATGCAATGACTGATACTTTGATTGAATACTTAAACAAAGCAGTGGAAAGCAAGGCTTTCCCAGGTGCTGTAATTCTGGCATCTAAGGATGGTAAAATATTTCTTCATGAAGCAGTTGGTTATCATACCTACAGCAAAAAGCGAGAAATGAGAAAAAGTGATTTATTTGATTTAGCGTCTATTTCAAAAGTAGTTTCTACCACATCGGCAGTAATGAAGCTTTATGATCAAGGATTAATTGATTTAGGAGCTCCGGTGGTAGATTATCTGCCTATGTTTGTGGGGAGACAGGAAAAATATTATTCGCACAAAAGAAAGATCACAATTGGACATCTACTGTCGCATACAAGCGGTCTCCCTCCATTTAAAAATTATTCTTTTATACAAGGAAATATGGAAGTTGTATTAGATAGCATATATAATACTGCTCCTTCGCATAATTTGGCAGATACAACTATTTATTCAGATATAGGAATTATTATTTTAGGAAAAGTCATTGAATCAATCTCGGGGTTATCTTTAGGTGAGTTTTCTAGGCAAAACATTTTTAAGCCACTAGGCATGAATACAACTATGTACAATCCACCTAAGGAAAAATTACATCGAGTGGTGCCAACAGAAATATCTAAAAATAATATTCTTATTAAAGGATTTGTTCATGATGAGAATGCACTTCGGCTTGAGGGTAGTGCAGGACATGCAGGTTTATTTTCAACAGCCAAAGACCTAGCTCTATTTTCACAAATGATGTTAAATAATGGCATATATAGATGGGAAAGAATTTTTAAAAGTGAGACTGTAAAACTTTTTACAAATAAGTCTTCTTATGTTAAGCAAAGTTCTAGGTGTTTTGGATGGGATAGCCCATCGGGGAAAGCATCTGGAGGAGTTTACTTAAGTGACAAAAGTTATGGGCATACGGGTTTCACAGGTACTAGTTTGTGGATAGACCCTGATAATGGAATTTTTGTGATTTTATTAACAAATGCTATTCATCCAAAAAGAGAAAGTAAAAATCCCGTCTATTTTGATTGGAGACAAAAGTTGCATTCATCTGTTTATGAATCATTAGGTTATAAAAATAAAAATCCAAAACTTGAATGGCGAAAACAATGGTGAAATATATAAAATATCTTCTACTTCTAATTTTTTTTAGTTTTTCTTATGCTGAACGTGTTGTTGGATATTATCCTTATTGGATCCAAAACACATTATTACCTCAGGATATCGACCTAGAAACATTTACTCATATTAATCACGCTTTTGCTTGGCCAAATATGAATGGGGAGATCATTGCTCCTAATAATTCATTTTTTAATAATTCTACATCAAGTTACATACATGATCAAGATAGGAAATTTATTCTTTCTTTAGGCGGAGGGGGGCAAGGTCAAGGATTTGCAACCGCTACATCATCATTTGAATTGAGAACTAATTTGATTGCGAATATTCTTGA
>JAYPLH010000037.1:8538-12528 GCA_038365355.1 Fidelibacterota bacterium | reverse complement strand
ATGAAATATGTAGGCACAGATGATTATGTAAAATTAATTGATATTTCTGAATCTTTGGTTAAAGAATATGGTAAAGCAGCAAAGCTCACGCCAAATACAATTCAAACATATTTTAATCGAGAAGGGACTCTTCCTTTTATCGCAAGACATCAAAATCAAATTATTGGTTATATTATTGGCATACCACTTGAAATTTTAAGTCAGGAGCCTTGGGCAAGATTAGATATTTATTTTGGACATAAAAACACTATCTATACCTACGCATTTGTTATAGAAAAAGAATACAAAGCTAATGGATATGCTAAAATGTTAAAAAAAGTATATCTGAACTGGATAAAGAAGCAGGAACATATATATTTTATGACAGGGCATGTAAAGCGAGGTATTTCAGATCGTTTTAAAGGCAACATTAATATTATTAACCAAGTAGAAAATTGGCAAGGCACTGGAAAGGTTTTTGAGTATTACCGTCGTGAAGTTGACCCAGAAAAACTCTACAAAAAAGATTCAAAAGATACTAAAATTTTATAAATGAAATAAAATTAAGCATCCCATTAAAATATAAAACATTAATACAACATTCAATCTAATTTGAATCGTCAAAAAATTGGGCTAATGATTTTTTTTCTGGAGGTTTTGTTAATAGACTTACGCAAACAAGCATGAATACAGATAATCCTGCGGCAGGGTACGTTAACTCCTGTAAGAAAGGATGTAATTGTTTAAACTGAGACCATTGAGGTAAAAAATATGTCCAACCAATTGTGACTGTAGCACCGGTAAGGATTGAGGCAATCGCTCCTTGACTTGTTGCACGTTTCCATAAAAAAGCAGCAAGCAGAGCTGGGGTAATAGATGTACCATATATATTGTATGCTGTAAAAGCAGCATTGAGAACAGTTTTAAATTGACTAACCAAAAGAAATGCTATTAAGCCTAAAATTAATACTAAGCTTCTACTAATTAATAATAACTGCTCTTCTGATGCACTTGGATTCAAATGTTTTTGATAAACGTCTCGTGTAAGGTTTGTAGCGGGAATTAATAAAAATGAATCTGCTGTAGAGACTATTATTGCCATCATTGTTGAAACCAATAATAGACCAAGGAATAAAGGAAGCCCTGCAAATCTAGCTATCGCAGGTATCACAGATTCACTTCCTGCTTGTCTAGCTTCAAGCATTGCCTGATCATTAATAATTGGAATTCCAGATTGAGCATTATGAACGAGGTCTGGTATAATCCCTTTAGCTGCTGCAACAGAACCAGCTAATCCCAACATAGATATGACAGATTCTAATAAAACAACGCCTATAATCCAAAAAAAGACTGCCTTTTTTGCCGAGCCTCCATCCTGAGCACTAAATATCCTTTGATACATGTTAGCATCACCCATAAGTAGCAACATAGTAGGAACAAAAAAACTTATCGCAATAATAGGACCAGAAATTTCGCCAACTCTTTCTAAGTGCCAGTTTCCAAATAACTGCCATTTACCCACAGATTCCGATACTGATATAATTTCCGTAACCCCTCCAACTTTAATTATTAGAAAACCCAAAGCTACAATCGTCCCGATTGTCATAAGCACACCATTGACTACATCAGTGTAAACTACAGAATACATACCAGCTAAAACTGTGTAGGATATTGCAAATAAAGCAGTAATGGTTATTCCTGTCTCTATTGAAACTAAGCCATCGGAAACCATTGATAATACCTTACCACCTCCTCTAAATTGATAAGAAACTATTGTCGTATACGCAATAACAGTTGTGATCGTAGCTAATACTGCAGCTGTATTACCATATCTAGCTTCAAAAATATCGGGGACAGTGACTTTCCCAAAATTTCGAATTCTTTTGGTGATAAAATATATTAATGCAATACCTAGCCATGCACCACCACTTGACCACAACCCTGCAAGACCATTGCGGTATCCTAATCCAGCACCACTGAATAATGAGCCACTACCCATCCAAGTTGCCAATAATGTACCAACTAAAATAAACCAGGGTAACGTTCGTCCAGCAACCATAAAATCTTCACTGCTCTTTACAGAATTAAACTTATAGATACCTACAGCAACAAGAATTACAAGGTAAAAAACAATGCTTATCAAATAAATCAAAACTAGCTTAACCCATTTTCCAGCATGTTTATAATATCTCTTTTTAAGTAAGGTGCAAGATGAGCATCAACTCCATCATCCTTTAAATGAGCTATTACCTGATTTCGAATCTTAAGATTATAATATTCTTCTAGTATATAACGATATAAAGACAACTGCAAAGAATAGTGACTAAAATTACAATCCATAATGTTTTTTGAAATTTCGTGATTACCTGTTTTGTATTTATAAGATACTTTATTGATTTTTTTAGATGTCTTCCAATCTATAATAATATATTCTCCAGTATTATTATCTTTAGCAAGTATATCTATTGTACCTGCAATTTTTAATTCTTTACTATAAATAATCACCTCTGAAAAAAATTCAATGCCTGACTTAGTTTGATATTTTTGCAGCCAATTCTTCCCATTAATTGATTTTAGATCTTTAGGCTCAGCACGATTTTTTATCCAGTTTTCAATTTCATCATGCACCATTGTTCCATATCGAGCTGATTCATCCCACTCCTCCAATAAAGACTCAACTGTCCTTCCCTTGTACTTTGGAACATTTGCAATTAGTTTTTTAGCAACCTTCTCACCATCAAATCCTTCAAAAAAATAGTCTAGATAAGTAGTTACACTTGTAAAAACAATTTCAGGATTATCTAAAAGACTGTATCTATGAGTTTCCCTATCCAATGTAATTTTATTATCCAATATAGTATTCATTTTTCCCTAATGTCCCCAATGATTAATTCGTATATATTATAAGCAAACATTTTGAGCTATAAACATGCTTAGAATATATTCTAAATTATCAGATTATTTTTATGATCAATAAATAAACTATAATATTTTGATATGACTTTATCTCCAACAACATATAAGCAATTATAATCAATTGGCAAAAAATTCAAAACCCTCGAACCATTTAAAGAAATCTCAAAGCCCTTACCTATTGCAACATGCCTCAAATCCTGTTAATTGGTATCCTTGGTGCGATGAAGCATTTGAACTTGCAAAAAAAGAAAATAAACCAATATTTTTATCCATAGGCTACTCAACTTGCCATTGGTGCCATGTAATGGAAAGAGAATCTTTTGAAGATCCTAATGTAGCAAAACAAATGAATTCAGCATTTATTAATGTTAAGGTTGATCGAGAAGAGATGCCTGAAATTGACCATCTATATATGTCCGTATGCCAAGCAATGACGGGGCATGGTGGATGGCCACTTACAATAGTTATGACTCCAGATAAAGAGCCATTTTTTTCCGGAACCTATTTTCCAAAAAATGCAAAAAGGGGAAATCCTGGCCTTTTACAACTTATACCAAGCTTAAAAAATGCCTGGATCTATAAGCAAAGCGAAATCCATGATTCAATTAGAAAAATTGAAAAATATTTAATTAAAATTAATTCTTCCCTACCAGGTGAAAATTGGGATGAAGATATAATTCATAGTGCTGCAAACCAACTTCAAAATAGGTTTGATCATGAAAATGGTGGGTTTAGTGGAGCACCCAAATTTCCTTCAGCTCATAATCTAATCTTTTTGATTAAATATTCATTTATTTATAATAATTCTGAAATTTTAAGAATGGTGGAAAAAACTCTTCAGCAAATGAGACGAGGAGGGATTTTTGATCATATTGGACTAGGATTCCATAGATATTCTACAGACAAAAAATGGTTTTTACCTCACTTTGAAAAAATGCTATATGATCAAGCAATGAATTCAATGGCCTACATTGAGGCATACCATATCACAAAAAACAAAGAATATGCTGAAATTGCTGAAGAGGTTTTCTCATATGTTCTAAGGGATATGAGACATGAAAAAGGTGGGTTCTTTTCAGCTGAGGATGCTGATAG
>JAYPLH010000037.1:0-8438 GCA_038365355.1 Fidelibacterota bacterium | reverse complement strand
TAAGGGATATGAGACATGAAAAAGGTGGGTTCTTTTCAGCTGAGGATGCTGATAGCGAAGGTGAAGAAGGAACTTTTTACCTCTGGACTGAGCAGGAACTTTTTAAAATTCTTGGCGAAAAAGATGGGAGTGTTATTTCTAAAATTTATGGATTTTCTAAAAATGGAAATTTTCTTGATGAAGTATCTGGGAAAAGAAATGGTAGTAATATACCTTACTTATCTAAAAGTAAATCCATACTAGCAAAAGATATTAAAATAGATTTAGATAAATTAAATAACATTATAGAATGTTCAAGAAAAAAACTTTTTGAAAAGCGTAAAGAAAGAATTCATCCTCTAAAAGATGATAAAATATTAACGGATTGGAATGGACTTATGATAGCATCACTTGCTCATGGTGGAATAGTATTGAATAATGAACAATACATTAAAGAAGCAATTAACGCCGCAGACTTTATTCATGAACATCTTCAAAGAAATGATGGCCGATTATTAAAACGCTATCGCCAAGGGCACTCTGGACTGGATCCTCATATTAATGATTATTCTTTCATGATATGGGGTTTAATCAATTTGTATGAGGCAACATATAAAACACTACATTTATCAAGGGCTTTGAAGCTTACAGAAGTAATGATCGAAGATTTCTACGATGAAAATGGTGGTTTTTTTATTGGAAGTAAAAATGCAGAAAAACTAATTATTAGGGCAAAAGACTACTATGATGGTGCTATTCCCTCAGGGAATTCAGCTGCTATCTATTGTCTTTTCAAGCTAGGTAAAATCACTGGGAATAGAGATTGGATAAACATAGCACATGAAACTCTAAAAGCATTTTCAGAGCAAGCTAAAAGTAACCCTACTGGTTTTACGTATATGTTAACTGGATTAATGTTTGATCTGAAAAGCTGTAAGGAATTAATAATTGTAATTGATAGAAATAAACATAATTGGAAAAGTATACTTAATAAATTTAAAAAAGAATATTTTCCTAATTTTATTATTATTGTAAAAGACATAAATGATAAGGAGCTTGTTGAAAATATCGCCCCATGGATGGATTCATATATGGTAATTAACGATAAACCTTCCTACTTTGTATGTACAAATTTTACTTGCAAGCAACCTACAAATGATATCAAAACTGCTTTAAAATTGCTTAATGAATAATCTAGTTTTTACAATAACTTCTTAATTAATTTAATGAAGAAAATAGCGCTCCACTGGCAAATTATAATTGGACTTTGTTTAGGCCTGATATATGGAATTGTTTCGGTCCAGAATGGATATGGTGAATTCACTAATGATTGGATAAGTCCTTTTGGAACCATATTCATTAATCTCCTTAAACTCATTGCTATGCCTCTTGTTTTAGCCTCTCTTGTGACAGGAGTAGCTTCACTATCTGATGTAAAAAAACTAAGTAGAATTGGCGGAAAAACTATAGCCATATATTTAAGCACAACAGCTTTTGCTGTTACCATTGGATTACTATCAGTTAATATTCTAAATCCGGGCGATAAAATACCCGCCGAAATGCAAAATAAACTACAGACTATCTATGAAAAGGACGCATCAAAAAAGACTGTCACCGTTCAAAAAGTTAAAGATAGGGGCCCCTTGCAACCAATTGTTGATATGGTGCCAGAAAATTTTTTTGATTCTGCATCTAGCAACCGGAACATGCTTCAAGTAGTTTTTGTAGCAATATTAATTGGGATAGGTTTAATTCAAATACCAAGAGAAAGCAATAAACCTTTAAAAGATTTCTTTAAAAGTCTCACCGATGTTGTAATCAAACTTGTAGATCTAATTATGCTAATGGCACCATTAGGAGTATTTGCTCTCATCTCGCAAACAATAAATAAGGTTGCTGGGGATAATCCTTCACAAATCATTGAACTTTTAGGTGCTCTTGGATACTATATGTTCGCAGTGATTTTAGGACTTTTGGCACATGTTTTTATAATATATACAGGGCTAATAAGACTTTTTACTAAAATGCCACTCCAAACTTTTTACAAAGGTATTGCACCTGCCCAATTATTAGCATTCTCTACAAGTTCCAGTGGTGCTACTCTTCCGGTGACAATGGAACGTTGTGAAGAAGAATTGGGAGTAAGCGAAGAGGTGTCTTCATTTGTTTTACCTCTTGGAGCAACCATTAATATGGATGGGACTGCACTTTATCAAGCAGTTGCGGCTGTTTTCATAGCCCAAACACTTAATATGTCATTGGATATAAGTGCACAAATAACAATTGTTCTAACAACTGTCCTTGCTTCCATAGGAACCGCAGCAGTTCCTGGAGCGGGTATTGTAATGTTGGTTATTATCTTAGAATCAGTAGGTGTACCTAGCGAAGGAATTGCAATTATTCTTGGAGTCGATAGAATATTAGACATGGTGCGAACAACAGTTAACGTTACTGGTGATGCGACAGTTAGTCTAATTATTGCACAATCAGAAAATCAGCTAAAGCACATAAAAGATTAGACTTTAATTGATAATGCTATTTAATTTTTTTCAATTTAATTATTAAGCGGGTAGGTTCTGAATTTTTTGGATCTATAACTAACTATTGGGTGCTGTACTTCAGGTTCAAAAAACAGGCCTTTTCGTAATCTGCGAATCAAGGAAGTTTGCTGTTCATGAGAGGCTCCCGTCATTCATTAAACAAAGAATGATCCCAAAAAACAATTTACCCGCTTTATTTTAACTTACACTATTTATGATTTGTTTAATTCTCGGCTTGGCTCCCCTTACTTTAAGCCTGACCATATGATCTTCAAAATTTTTCTCTAAAACTTTTACACCTTGCTGAGCGTTTGCAATAATTTTCCCATCTTTATAAGGAATTTGAAGTTCTACAGTTTGAAAATTCGACTCCATTTTTTCTACTATTTTCTTTTTTAGTTCTGAAATCATTAAATGATGTTGTGCTGAGATAATTACAGAATCAAAGAATGATCGTTTTACTTTTTCTATTTTATCATCTGAAATCTTATCAACCTTATTTAGTACATGCAAAACTGGTACATCATTAGCGCCCATATCCTCTAAGACATTATTAATTGTATCCAAATGATCCTCAATCTCAGCTGATGAGATATCTAAAACAATAATAATTAAATCAGCTTCTAGAACTTCCTTAAGAGTACTTCTAAAAGATGCAATCAAATTATGAGGAAGCTTTCTTATAAACCCCACAGTATCACTCAATAAAACCTTATGAGAGGAATCTAATACTAATTTTCTAATTGTCGTGTAAAGAGTTGCAAAAAGTTGATCCTTTATAAAAACATCCGCTCCTGTAAGAGATTTAAAAAGTGTAGATTTCCCCGCATTCGTATACCCAACTAACGAAACTCTATATTCAGACTTTCGATTAAGACTTTGAGTTACCCGTTCCTTTTCAATTTTTTTAAGTTCTTTTTTTAATTTACTAATTCGAGTCCTAATCAATCTTCTATCTATTTCTATTTGAGTCTCTCCCATTCCTGCTCTAGTACCTATCCCTCCCATTTGACGCTCTAAATGTGTCCACTGCCTAGTTAATCTAGGCAATAAATATTCCATATAAGCTAAGTCTACTTGAGTGATAGCCTCTTTGGTTCGTGCATGTTTTTTAAAAATATCTAATATTAAACCATTACGATCCAAAATTTTTATATTTTTTGACATTTTATGATAATTCTTAATTTGAGCGGGAGACAACTCATCATCAAAAATTATTATTTTAGCACCAATTCCCTCTGCTTGAGAAATTATTTGTTTAGCCTTTCCAGCACCAATTAATGTAGCGGGATTAATTTTAGAAACTTTTTGAGTTATCACACCCGCAACTTCTGCCCCTGCTGTTTTTACTAATAAACATAATTCTTGAATATGCTCTTTAACTACACTTTCGTTGTTTACTTGGCTTATTACTCCAATGAGTAATACTTTTTCTTGCTCAGATATTTTATTATCTATCAACGTTTTCTACTTTTAGCTTTTTTGTATTTGGAGCACTTAGGATTGTTTCAATTAAAAGAAAAATTATAGCTAAAATTAAAAAAATATTCCATAAAGATTTTCCATGTCGAGTTTCTGAAAAAACCTTATTAAAGTTTTCATCTAGACTTATCCATCTTAAATTATTTTTTGGAAAAATATTTTTATAATTTTCTTCATCAATAAACTGTTGAGGATATTCATTGTAATGAAGCCTGGTGGGAAAAGAGCTGAAATGTTTTCCATTATTATAGACTTCATAAATTCCTAATTCATTAGTTTGTGTTATTTTAATTACTTCTTTATCATAATTTGGGACAATTAGTTCAGTTTTACCTGTTGGTGAAACGACCTCCCAAGAATTAATCAAATGACTTTCATTGATCTCTATAATTTTTGGTTCATTAATTAGTACTGGTGCAGTATTAACTTCATCTGTGCCTGTTAATATCAACAATCTGTAAAGTAAGGGAACAATCATTCCTCGAATCGGAAAATCAGTCCACCCAAAGTCTAACAATGTAGAAAAATAAAATATATTTCCAATCCCTTTTGAGAATTCGATTAATAAAGGATCATCATTATTCAATTTCCAATGTACTTTATGATTTGTTGAAGTTGCAACTTTGATATAATTAAAAATTTCCGGAAGTTCTTTTTCAACAGTTCGTCTTTGTAAGTTTTGTAAAAAATATGATCTATCTGATATAACTTCAGTATTGAAAACCCCACCACCTGAAGTAACCAAGTTCTCTTGCCTTGGGAAATCTAATCTAGAAAAAAGGTCTGAATGAAAGTTCTTTAGACTTGAGTCACCTTGGAACCATATAACTCCTCCACCTCTTTTTAAAAAATTTTCTAAGTCTTGTACTCCTTGCTCATAAATACCTTCAACATTGTGAATTAGAACCACATCCAAATCATCTAAAAACAACCTTTTTATTTTAGGTTGAAAAATTCTGGAAATATTTAAAAAAGATCCATCAGGATCTATAGATTGTAGGACCATCTCGATAAGAGAAATATCTTCAACATTAGGACCTATAACACCACAATTTATTTTATCCATTATAGCAATAGTTTGATACCAATTATTATCTAAATTATAATCATCTTCGGGAAGAGAGATAACGCTTTCTAAAATTCCATCTTTTGTTGGATATGCTTGAAAAAGAAATGACTTTCCAAGATCAGGTTTAAAATCAGTAATTACTTGTCCTACTCTCTGATTATTAAAACTTAATTCAATAGGTATATTTTCTAAATTATTAAGCCCTGTGTTTTTTATATCTGTTTCTATACTAATTAATTGATTTAAAATTTTCATTCTATTCAAAAATGAAACACTGGATACTCCAAGATTTTTATCCATTTTACCGTGTTTTATAAAATAAAATTTCCAGTTATTTTCAAACTTAAGATCCTTAATAGAAGAAGAATCGGGAAAGTACATAAAGTCACTAAAAACAATGCATTCTTTAATTACACCATAAATATCTTCATCTATAATTACATTATTAATAGTTTTCCATAGATTGTCATAATCATTAGTAGGTTCTATATATTTTATTGAATTACGAATATCAGATGGAGTATTTATTCCTTTAAAAATAATTTTAGGAGGACACGTTTGAGAAATGATAACTTGAGTTTCTTTTTTAAAACTAGGAAGTAAAGCCATCACTTCATTCTTTGAGATGTCTAGGTAGGATTTTCCATTTCTAGTTGCTGTCATACTAGCTGAATTATCTAGAATAATTACTACACTAGCATCTTGCTCTGCGGCAAACCACCCTTGGACAAAACCTTTCGTGGCTGGTCTGGCAAACATGAGTATCAAAGATGTTATAAATAATAGTCTTAAAATAAGGATTAAAATTTTCCTTAAGTTCAAAGAATATATAGCACTTGACTTTAATTCTTTTATAAGGGCAATACTACTATATTCGACTTTTCGTAGTTTGAATCTATTCAGGATATGAATAATAATTGGTATGGATAAAAATCCTAATAACCAAAATGCTGAGGGAAATAAAAATGTCATAAAATTTCTTTAAGAATTTGCATTATAAATCCTGAGAAAACTGGAATGGAAAAATTATCGTTTATTTTTAAAGGAATTAATTCAATAAACATACCCGAGGCTGCTCCAAAAACAATTATTTGCGGTGACAGTGTATTGTTTATAGCTAATCCAAAAAATAAACAAACCAAAAATCCTGATAAAGAACCAGAAATCGATTTATCCCATACTTTTCCAATAGGTAGAGCACTGCCAACTAACCCAGCAACAGCATCGCCAACGGAAAGAAATAATAATGATAATACCGAAACTTCAAAATCAAATATTATTACCGAACAAGTAAACCCAATTAACATCCACGTTGCTCCAGTCAAATGGCCTTTCAGTTCATTTGACCTTAGAACTGATTTAAGATATTTGTGAAAAAAAAATCTAACAAAACCTTCTCGGTTAAGTCTAGCATTTTCAATTATTAACGATGTTAAAGTTAGAATTATAAGAATAGTAGCCATTACAATTTTATCCTTAATAAGAAAAAAATAAAATAAAGGAATGGCTAGAGAAGATATGTGTATTAATTTTCTAAAAATCTCGTTAATAAAAGTTCTTATCATTGATTAATCATTTGATTAAAAATATCCTGCATGTCAAGAACACTTACAGTTAAATCAATGGAAACTGGCTTCTCGAGTACTGTTTCAGCTGTAATGGATTGATTTAAAACTGTATAAGGAATTAAATCCTCATTTTGCCTATAAAAGATTTTCCCAAGTTTAAAGCCTGCTCTTTCTAAATCTTCTACCGCTTTTTTCTTACTTAATCCAAATAGGTTAGGCACTTGAAAGAAATTTGGAGGGACACCTAAACTTATTGTCAAATGCAAACCAGTACCTTTCCCTAATAAATCACCTCCCTTAGGGTACTGCCAAGTAACATTTCCAGATGGAACATCTGAATTATATTCTTCATAAACAGTATCTATTTCCAAACCAATCTGATTTAAAGCAAGTTCGGAACTTCTTAAAGATCGTCCAATAAGATCAGGAATCGAAACCATTTTTTCAGGCTGTGCAATTTTCAGCCTAATTGTACGACCTTCTTTAACACGAGTATTTGGATTTGGATACTGATCAACAATAGTTCCTGGTTCAAATGCACTTGTGAAAAGTGTATCTGAAACAACAATTTTATATCCTTCAGAATCTAAAATTTTTTGACCGTATGAGATGTTTTTATCAATCACATTAATCATATACCTTCCTGTACCCATTCTTACATATTTTGGCATTAAGAATGCATCAAAAAGAACAATTAGGAAAATAGACATCAAAGTAAAAATTGCCAGATATATGACTCCAGTTTTCAAAATATTTTTTTCATCCTTATTGCAAATATACCATCTAATCCATGCTGATGCGGAAATACATTTAAAGCTTTATTATCGTTGACCCATTGTCTCGGAACATTTTTAGGTATTTTATCAACAACAAAATTAGAATTCAAATTAAGAAAATTATCAACTACCATCAAATTTTCTTCTGGTTCGATTGAACAGGTAGCGTAAACCAATGCACCACCTATTTTTAAATACTTAGAGCAATTATTAATAATAGAGAGTTGCAGATTAGCAAATTTTTTCAAATCACTTTCTCTTCGTCTCCACCTAATGTCAGTTCTTCTACCAATAACACCTGTACCTGAACATGGAGCATCTATAAGAATTTTATCTGCTACAACATAGGCATCTTTTCGAGCATCTTTTAATGACCATTTAATATTTTTTTTACTATGTCTATTTTTATCCTTTTGTCCAAAAGAAACTCTATCAGGTGATATATCAGAAGCATAAACAAAACCATTAACTCCCACTAAATTTGCCATTTGTAATGTTTTTGTTCCAGGGGCAGCACATACATCAAGAACAACATCTCCGCTCTCGATTCCTAAACAATCTACAATTGCAGCAGCTGAGGGACTTTGAATAGATATATTACCATTTTTAAATAATTTGGAAGATAGAACTTTACTTTCATTTGATAAAATTTTTAAAAAATTATTTGAAAATAATTCTGTTTTAATTCCATCTGCTCCTAATAAACGCATCTTCTTTTCCATGGAGTTAGAATCAGTGTCACATCTAATAAAAGTATCAGAAGGTTGATTTATAAACTCTATCAATTTAGCCAGGTTTTTTTTCCCAAAATTTACCAACCATCTTTTTTCCATCCATACAGGTACAGAGGACCATCCAACTTTATATTTTAATCCTTCACACCAATTATGATCGTTATCCTTTTTTCTTACTAAATTTCTTAAAACAGCGTTAGTAAATCCTGTTGTTTTTTTATTAGTAAATTTTCTAGCTAAATTTACAGAAGAATCTACACCAGCATAATCAGGAACTTTATGATCAAAAA
>JAYPLH010000036.1:0-12530 GCA_038365355.1 Fidelibacterota bacterium | reverse complement strand
AAGGATAAACCATGCTCTGGTCCAACAGTTTTTCCTGAAGAATCTAAATCATACAAGCTATGAGATTTACCTAAACGTAAAGATAACATATCCATTATTTTATATTCAAGGCCTACATTTAAATATTCAGGGTTATTATTGGGATGTATCGCATCAACCGCAATCAAACATTCCATTAATGGAGAAAGGACAAATGATTTACTTAGACCAAATCTAAACAAAAGAGGAAGTGGCCATTGACTAGTTCCCAAGCTTCCATCTATTCTGTCGTTATTCCCATAGATCGTCTCATCTATATCAATGTCAACCAAGGTGTTCACTCCTTGCATACCGAGCTTCCCACCAAAATTTGAAATACTCATTCCAATATTTAAATTACTTTTGGTTACAAACATAGTTCCTATGTCAATAGCGTAACCCTGAGCTTTCATCTGCCATATAGATTCTTGTATAAATTTTGTTTGGAACCCAAATGAAAACCTATCTGTTAATCTTTTAGCATATGAAATACCCATAGAAATATTTCCGGCATCAAACTTTTGCCCATACTCATCAGGCTCAGGATCTTGAACCGTGCGAACCATCATCTCATCCATTGTAAGAGCAGTAAAGGATAGTCCGATACTACCGTAAGCACCCATAGGGACAACAGCAGTATTGTAGTAAAACTGTGTTTCTACCAGCCAGGGTAAATAGAAGGATTGAACCACTGGTTTATTTACATTTACAATCCCAGCGGGATTCCAATAAATAGAACTTGCATCGTCCGCAACAGACACATACGCACTACCCATACCGAGTGACCTTGCACCAGGACCTATCTCTAAGAATGCAGCAGAAGTGGTTGCAACATTGCTCTGAGCGTTTGTGAAAGAACTAATGATAATGAAAAATATAGTGAACATATATGTCTTCATTTGATTACCGCAAACTTTCCAGTTCGTTCTCCAATACCTGGAGCATTAATATGGTATAGATACACTCCATATGATATATCCAAATTATCACTGGATAACATATTCCAAGACTCTGTACCATTCTCAAAAACATCATCATGATATAATGTGTTTACCAAATATCCTGAAAGGGTAAAAATTTTAATTGTGCAAACACTAGGGAGATTGATAAAGTCTATTTTCCTGGGTCCTCTTCCAGATTCATATTGATGCCTTGGCTCCCAAGATGCAGCAACAATGTATGGATTTGGAACAACGGCTATGTCATCAAGCTGACTAGTAGCTTGCAATGCATCAACACTAGAAGGAACGGTTGTAAAACTATATACATCTGACATAGAAAATGGTCTATCTATCTCAATATGAAAAATATCACCAATTTCGGGGTCAATAACCTCCAAAAATGTGGTATCATACAACGTTGTGTCTGTATAAATAGTATCCGTAGAAGTTATGAGAGTATCATAAATAGTAGTGTCTGCTATTTCTAAAGAATCTTGACTGAAACGTATTGTAATTAGAGGTCCATCAGCGATAGCTCCATATGGTCGAATGGAAATAGATTCATCGGGATCCCAGTCACCATCTTGATTAAAGTCAGAAATTCGAAACGGAGGCTCATCATTGTGTGTTATATTTTTAATTCTAAATGGCACATCCTTTCCATTTGGATCCACATTAACTGAGTCGCCTATATTTCCCTCAAACTGTATTTCAAAATCTGCAGGATAAAACCTAGAAACATTCATCGCAATAAGACCATAATTACAATCACCGACAGACCACCTAGTAGAATCTTCATTTAAATCGTAAGGCTTATCTTTGACAATAACACGCATACCATCAAAAATAGGGTTGTCAGTTTCACCATTTATTGTTTCTAAATGGTCAAGATGGAAATAACGATAGCTAACTGTTACCTCACCTGCAGCAAGAAGTTCTGGGTTCTTGATGATAAACATTCCCATTTCCGGAAATAATTCATAGTCAACATCATGAAGATAGGATACTGTTCCGTCCACATTTGTGACAGAGATGGGATGAATTGTATCATAAACGGTACTATCGTTAATTACAGTTGAATTAATTCTTATTTTAGCATCTAGATTATCATAGGTAGCAACAGCGCTACTATCACTATTGATTGTTAAAGTTTCCAGTATTAATTCTTGATTTCTAATACTAAACGCGAGATCCTCAGACGTTTCCAATGTATCAAATACAATCTGATATTCTTTTGAATCAACAATAGCAAATGGATCTATAACTTCTACTGTGATCTCTCCTGAACCATATCCAGATATATGTTGAATAAATTGCTCACCCTCCGAAACTGTATTTGGGGGGACATAACCCAACACCGGCGGATTAGGTGTAACAACAGCAGCGTTTTCACTCAGGCTGACGACATTACCTTTATAGTCTAAATCTAAAGTCACAGAGCATTCTGAAGGCGCTATGGGCTGAAGGTTATCACTTGGTGTATAACCATTTTCAAAAAAATCAAGATCATATCCTTTATCATAAGCTGTAATAGCATAGTAATACTTCTGACCATTAATCACATTATTAGAATCTACATATATATACTGAAGACCTTTATCTTCCCCCATGTCAAATTGTACACCATTATAGCCAATAGGATGCGGACCCATTAAACCATTTTCTAGGTCAAAGATCGCAAGAGGCTCTTTAAATGTAATATTTCCGTAAGCATCCGTTATTGTATATGCATCAATAAAGCCGGCGTCCGTACTTCTATAGACACGATACCCCTCAAAATCTCTGCCATAAATTGGATCCATAGACTTTTCAGACAAAGCATTCCAATATAGGGTTACTTTATTATCTCCTGGTACAGCAGTCATTGTTGGTTTTAAAGGTGGTTTTGCAAAACTATAATCATTATCATAAATATTCTGCATGGTATTGGTATTCCTTAAAATATCTGCCATGTTTTCACCATATACCATTGCAATAGCAAATTTTTTCTTTTCTCCTGGCTGAAGGGATATGTATCCAGAACCATATAAAAAAGTCTGATCTACATTCTGTTCAGGTACCTGAAATATGCCAGGAGTAAGCTGACTCCACATAACCTCGTCATTTGAGGGATAAACACTTGGATAAGGAGCAGAATAAAAACTAGTAAGACCAATCTGATCAGATTCATCATTATCTGTAATTTCAAAATTTGGTTCACCCAAATCAGGAATCCCATTTCCCTCAGTACCATCTTCATCTGGTCCAGTATAATTTAAATGGAATTCAGCCAGTCCATCTGATCCAATGTCATCAACTTCGGGGTCCCAATCCCCATCATTATCAATGCCATCAAACTGACTCTCATCAATCATACCATCTTCATCATTATCGATACCATCATTTGGATTTCCAGGTGACTCTAAAAAACTCCATCCAAAATATGCCGGTTTAAATCCGCCATAAGATGTACTCCAATTATCATGATCCCATTGAAAGACCATGTCATTTTCTGTATCAAACCAAGCATCATCATCACTAAAACTTGATGGTCCGCCCACATCAGCATCCCCGTACATTCCAAATACAACACTATCTAAAACACTAGTACCAACATTGGTAATCCAGTATGTAACAATTAGTATGTCTTCTGCTGCAGGATGATTCCACTGATACCCCCTTACATCAAGCTGTATCCCTAAACCTCGACGATGATTGTCTGGAGCTGCTGTAGTATCTTGTGGAATATCATTTTCATCAGGCCAGAATTCAAATTCACTATTGTAGTAGTCATCTACAACAAAATATGATTCCTGATCGGCTCTAACATACTTACCGTACTGCCCATTCCATTCACCATCCCAATCTGATGCCCTATTTGGCCATGTATCTGGCCATGAGTTTTCATTGTCACTCATTGCAAGGTTTTCTTGATTTGGGTTTGCATATCCAGTTAATGGCTCAAATCCCCACGGAGTTCCCTCAGGAGAATTATCTGTTAAACCTATGGTGCCATCAGAAATAATGTGTTTTCTAAAACCATTAGCATCAACCACGCTTGCAGCAATAATAGGTGAAAACTCAAAAATATATGCATGTCCAGACCCAATTGGATAAACTCCAGAAAAGGAGCTACTCAAATCACCAATTGCACCATGGTTATAAATTCTTGTAAGAACTCGGTTTCCTGAATGAACACCATCCTTCCTGTCTTCTCTCCCAATTGTTTTTGCAACAGAGTTTTTTCTCATCAATTGAGTTTTATCTGGAAAATCAGCTGAAAGTATAATCGATAAAAAAAAGAAGTTTAATAATATATGTGAATAATATTTCATTTATTGAAAAGAGATTGAAAAACCTAATTTAATTTGTCTTGGAGCAGAAAAGTAAGTTGGAACAATTAAATATTCGTCCAGTGAATTCAGTCCAGGCCCACTGAACTGAGGAGTATAAGTTGGTGTTAAAGAATAAGAAGATCGCCCTGTATCCCCGTAAACAGTGAGTTCATTCCGTATGTCGAATAAGTTGTAAACGTTAATATGAGCAGTTAATTGTAGAGATTTGGACAAAGCAAAATTGAAAAATCCGCGTAAATCAATATTATAAGTAGCTGGTTTTCTTCCATTATTCTCAAATGAAGTTCTCTGCCCTTGCGTATTTGTTGTTGTGTAAGGGAAGCCACTCCCGTAACTAAAAATGATACTAACGCCTGACGATTTTATAGGGTGATAGGTCGCTGTTCCATTGATTGTATGACGCTGGTCCCAATCAAGAGGCACAAGCATTTTCTCGGGCTCTATATCTGATTGTTCATCATAGAATGCAGCTGTTGGATCCGATGCGTTTCCCTCAGAAATAGAATATGTATAATCTAAATTTCCTGAAAAATTTTGCCTTGAGCGCTTTGAAAGAGCCATGGTTATACCTTTAGAATTAGCATGGTCTTTATTAACATAAACTCCATACCTATCACCTGCAATAAAAGAATTTTTTATTTCTGTTGAATTAAGATTACGAATGTCTTTATAGTAACCTGTTAATTCAATTCCAATGTCTCTACCAATTTGCTGAGAAAACCCCACTTCATATTGTGTAGTGCGTTGGGGTTCCATATTTGCATTTCCCATAGTAGAATTGACTCCTGAAGCAGCAGGAACTTCAAATTCTGGATTATCATATATAAAGCTAAAACTGGGATTTTGAAAAAAGTGACCATAAGAAAAATGTAAATATCCCTTATCTGTTATTGGGAAAGCTAAAGCAAACCTTGGACTAAGTTGTGTTTTAGGAGTTGCTTTTTCATACCAAGGATCACCAGATGCATTCGATTCCAATCGCTCATCTGTGGTTTTCAAATTCTCAAAACCCATTTCATCTTCAGTTATCTCACCGTCACCATTTGTGTCATGCCACCTATTTATAGGCATCACAGGAGACAAATAATTGGGGTCTCTAAAATCATTTAGAACCCAAAACTGAGAATTAAAATAATCATATCGTACACCCAGATTAACAACCATATCATCTTTTTCTACTTTGTCTTGAATGTATGCAGAGAATTCTATAGGGTGCCTGCCTTTAAGAGGATCTCCTGAAAAAGGGTTGTCCATTGATTGAAATGAATTGTGTATTTCATTATTCTCAGGCGCTCTAATAACTGGTACATCATCAGTATAATTTGATTGTAAAACGGTTATGTTATTATAAGTAATGTCTGTAGTTCTGTACTCAGCTCCTACCTTTAACTGATGTGACTTATTGTATTGGCTTGTCAATTCACCTTTAATAGTTCTTACAATAGACTTACGATTGTATATGTCCATATAATTACCACCAACCTCGTAATTATTTCCAGTAGCATAATCGAAAATACGGGGATCTGTGTTGTAGTCTGACGCTGATGATGGATCTAAAGTATCAAATCCCCAAAAGCTATCATCAAATGATAAATTTTCAATCACTTTATAAAAATCCGGATCACTACTCAAGTGTGTTCTGTAGTGATTTACAGCATTTGAAAACATGATATTTGCAAATGTAGACTGATTTATTGAGATATCTGTTCTGATAATATCACCAGTACGGGTATTAAAAGAAAATGGTCTCCCATTTGGGTTCCATCTATACCCATGGGAATAATCTTGTGATTTTGTATTACTGAACATCCTGTTGTATCCGAATTTGATGGTGGGTGTGACTCTCCAACTAAGTTTAGCCTGATAAGTCAGTTGATCACTTGTATTCATAGAAACCCAATCGAACTGATCATTATTTCTTAAAGAATCTATATACATAAAAAGACTATCCTGGTAATCATTAGGAGACCAAAGACTATCTTGAAGAAGGAAATCATCGTTTCCAAGGCCAACAGCTGAATCTATGCGAAACATGTTTTGAGCATCGGACCATAGATACGAATTTGGATAAAAAATTTGCTCTCCAAATAAATATCCGTTATTTACATTTTTTCTTGCAGAAACAAAAAAAGATAAGACACCTGGTATGATTGGACCTTCAAAATTACCCTTTAAATCTGTTATATTATCCAAATTAAGGTTATCTACCTGAGGGAAAAGAGGATAGGAAGAATTAGAAAAAGAAACTCTATTAGATGAAATATAATAATCACCAAAACTTCCACTTAGACTTCCTGAATATTTAGAAAAGTCCCCATCCTTAGTTACGATATTTACAATACCCGACATCGCCTGACCATACTCAGCATTAAATGTTCCGCTAATAAATTGTAGCTCCTGAATAGCATTGTTTTCAATTTCAACTGCCATTCCAGAATTATAGGGATCTGTAACAGTAATACCATCAACCATGTATGATATTTCTCCACCCCGGCCTCCGCGGACATGTATTTCACCGCCAGTTGAAACAACTCCTGCTTGAAGAGCTAATACATCTTCAAATTCTTCAACTGGCAACATATCAACTTCCTCGCTACTAATATTTGCTTGTGAATAAGTAACATCAGTTTGAATCATTGGTCTCTCTGCCTGAACTATAACTTCCTCTAAGCCAACTGCGCTTTCACTAAGTTTACCATTTAAGGTAGTAGTAAGATCAACTCTAATACGGACATCATTCATAACAACAGTTTGATACCCTATCATTGTAAATCTAACCGTGTAGGTACCTGGAGGAACCTGCAAAATAAAATAATTCCCCTCAATATCAGTAGCCGCACCAAGAACAGTTCCCTCAACCATCACATTCGCTCCGATTAAAGGTTCTCCAGTTTCTTTGTTGGTAACACTGCCAGATAATTTCCCTGTAGTACCTGCAAAAACAGAATTGAAAAAAAACAACACAACTAAAAAGAAAATGTATACTTTTCGATTATTCAATATGTATCCAATCCTATTTTGAAAAAGGTGGAGATTATTTATTTAACAAGAACCAATTTTTTGATAGCGTGATAACTAGAGCTATTCATCTCATAGAAATACATTCCTGATGGCAGAGGAGCTCCTTTATCATTCAAACCACCCCAGGTTATTGTATATTTACCAACTTCCATGGTATTATTTGCAAGAGTGGCGACCTTTTGACCCACCAAATTAAATATTTGGATACTAACGTGAGACTTCTCCGCAACATCGAACTGTATCTTTGTCTCAGGATTAAAAGGATTAGGATAATTTTGATGTAAAGCAAATTCAAAAGGGATTACTTTTGGTTCATCAAGTGAAACCTGCACACCAACCGCCAATTGTACTGTAATATTATATTCATCAGGAACAGTTAAACGTGATACTCCATCCACCAATAATTCGTCTTCAATTGAGAAACCATCATACACACCATACATACCAATTTTCACATTTATTGAATCGTGAGCACTGCCGCCAAGATCTGCAGTACCGCTATATGGAGATACGGTAAGCCATGTAAAATCATCACCCTCTTTTATTCTAATATTGTCAACGGCAACGCCATATCCCCAGTTTCCACCACAATCAGTATATTGTAAACCTACTCTAAATTGAGTAGATCCATTCAAATAAGGATGAAGATTAATCATATAAGAGAACCAATCATACCCAGTCGAAAGAGTACTATCAATTAATGTCCAGGTAGCTCCTTGATCAGTCGAAACATGTACAAGAAAATCATCCGCATAGGTACCTCCATCCTCGCAAGGACCACTAGGGTTTGGGAAAAATAAATCAAACAATAAAAATGGAGGATAATTCCCACTAATGTTAAAGTCATAAGAAACTAACATTGGGCTTGCTGGATCCTCTGGTAAATCTCCAGCAGCATCATCATTATAGAATCCAAACTGCCCACCATTATCTGGAATATCGTAATTTAAATACGTGGATGATGCCATTGCAGAATCTCCAACAGACCAAAGTCCATCTGCATCAGAAAAAATTGCAAAATAATTTTCCATGTCATCCCAAAGTATGTCCATAGCAGCATCAACATTAGACAACTCAATGGACGAAAGATCAAAATCAATGTGTGTAGTATCAAAATTTGCAATCGTTAGATCATATTCAACATATTGACCAGCCATCAGTTCCTCAGAGCTAATTGACAAAGGAGAGACTTGAAAAGGACCTCTAGGAGTTGAACAAACTTCAGCACTAGGATCTGACTCCCCCTCATCATATGAAGCAGTTATTGTGAAACAATACTCAACATCATTCTCAAGGTTTTCTACTGAGAACTCTGAAGAATCTATGGTTCCGATAAGGGCACCATCCATGTATACATTGTAATGATTAAATGTACCACACATATTTGGATCAAAATATGGATCGGTAGGATCTCCCTCATTACCCCATACACGAATATCATCAACAAACCACGCTTCACCATAGCCAACAGAATCATAATATCTAAATGCAACGTGAATTGTATTTCCTACATAATCTGAAATATCAATACCATTTGCCCAAAAGTCTTCACCTACTTCTACTGGATCTGAGGCATAGACTACATTCCACGTTGATCCACCATCTATAGAAACTTCCACCATATTTGAATCATTCGCATCCTCAGGGTATGTGTATGCCTCTGTAAATTCAATAAATGCAGAAGAATATCCCGTCAAATCAATTTCATTCGTTATGAGACGACTATCAACTGGTGCGTACATTTCTGTTGTCGAATCAGTACCTGAATAACCTGCATAGGCAGAAAAATCGTCAGCTCCACCATCACTACAAGGGAACATCCCTGAACCACAATCATTAGCTGTACCATCAGAATACCTAAACCATCCTCCTGAGCATACTCCGCAAGAGCTATCAACATGAACAACAGTCATTGCCTCAGATGCCAATGAGCAAGAAGCGAAACACTCTTCATAAAGCAAGTCCCCCCATGAAGTAGTCTGGTCCCAAGAAAGTTCGATTTTTTCATTATAGAAAAGGGCGTTTACAAGTGCTGGAGGACAAAGTTCTTGGGAAAAAATAACTGAAAGGAAAAAAATACTAACAATAAAAGTTTTTAACGATTTCATCATGTAATTCTCCAAAATGTTGCGAAATTTGTATTGTAAAGATAGTTCCTTCCAGTATTATTTCAAAATCTAAGGCTTTGATGCCTTAATGCAATGAAATTGTTTCCTCTAATCACAATACCCATTTAGATACATAGGTTCTTAATTACACTTGTATTCATTTAAATTTTTTTAACAAATAACAAATATAATATAGGAGCTATGATAATAAGGTAATGAGGAACGCGAACAGAATTGAATTTATCGCACAGGAAATTTATAAACGCCCTAACAATCCAAATTGCAGGGAATAGATATTACTAAGATTGTGATCGTGAAAAAGTGGGTTGATTAGGCAAAGATAAAGATTCGTTATAGCGATATCCTCCTAAGTCAAAAGAAAGAATATCACTGATATTTTCGATTCGATTTTGAACGATAAATCTTGCCATCATTCCACGGGCTTTCTTAGCGAAAAAGGAAATCATTTTGTATTTACCATTTTTCATATCTTTGAATTGAGGTGTTATCACATTTAAATCCAGGGAAGGCCGGTCAATAGCTTTAAAGTATTCTACAGATGCACAATTAAGAACAACATTCTCTTTGTGAGTCATTAATTCTTTTTTGATATGATTTGCTAAAGAGTCCTCCCAATACTGATAAAGATTTTTTCCTCTTTTATTCGCGAATTTTGTCCCCATTTCTAACCGGTAAGGTTTCATCAAATCGAGCGGCCTTAAAACACCGTAAAGACCTGATAATATACGGATATTATCCTGGGCAAAATCAAGTTCTTGAGGACCAAGACTTTCAGCGTCTAGCCCTGAATAGGTATCGCCCATAAAAGAAAAAATAGCCTCTCTGGAATTTTCAGGTTCAAATTTATCATTCCATTGCTGCATCCTTTCCCAATTTAGTTCGGCAAGATTCTCACTTATACCCATCAATGACATTAAATCTAGTGGAGTCATTTTTTTTAATTCTTTAACAAGACCTAATGATTCTTTTATAAATTGTGGGGATTGGTATTGATCAGTTTTCACAAAGCATTCTTTAGAAAGTTTTTTTGCTGGAGAAAGAACTGTTAACATAGTGTACTCAACTTAAATTAGAAATTTTAAAGCGTATCCGAAATAACTTTATTCAGGCGAGCAACAAAACCTGATGTATCCTCTAGTTTAACTCCTTCTTGAATCAGTGCCTGCTCAAAAAGTAAAAGGGCTATACTATCAAAAGATTTTTGCTTAGTTTTTTCTTTCATTTTTACTACGATGTCATGAGTAGGGTTTATTTCTAGAATCGGTTTAATCGCAGGCATGTCCATTTGCCCCATAGATTTCATCATTTCCTGCATCTGAGCAGTAGGATCATTTTCATCTGCAACAATACATGAAGGGGAGTCGCTTAACCTATTTGATAGTTTTACATCTTTTACCTTATCACCTAACACTTTTTTTATTTTTTTAATAACAGGCTGTAAAGATTTTTCAACATCTTTATCAGATTCTTCAGAAAAATCGTCAGCGGCACCACTTCGATTAACAGACTTTAAGTCTTTTTCATCATATTTTGGCACTGATGAAATGATTATTTCATCTATCTCGTCATCTAATAATAATACCTCAACATCTTTTTTCTGATACATTTCAAGCAAAGGAGAATTTTTTAGTGAAACCTGATTTTGCCCAGTTATATAATAAATGGACTTTTGATCTTCCCGCATTCTATCGACGTATTCCCTAAGCGATACGAGACCATCATCTTTTGTTGATTTAAATCGAAGTAACTCAGTTAATGCATCTTTATGTTCAAAATCTTGATATACACCTTCTTTAATTAAACGACCATATTCTCCATAAAACTCTGCATATTTTTCTTTATTTCCTGCAATCGTCTTTAACCTATCCAATATCTTTTTTACAGAATTAGATTTTATTTTAGCCATTACCCTGTTTTGTTGAAGAATTTCACGACTAACATTTAGTGGTAAATCTGATGAATCAATAATTCCTTTTACAAATCGCAACCAGGGAGGTAGTAACTCTTTATCATCATCAGTAATAAACACTCTATTTACATAAAGCTTGACGCCAGACTGGTAATCAGCCCGGAAAATATCGGGAGATGCTTTTTTAGGGATAAAGAATAATATGACAAATTCTAAATTCCCTTCTGCTCTAAAGTGTACCCAATCAAATGGATCATCCATGTCAGATGAAAACCCTTTATAAAATTCTTTGTATTCCTTTTTCTTTATCTCCGTTTTGGAACGTGTCCAAAAAGCTTTTGCATCATTAATCTGTTCTGTTTTAAGTCCTTTACTTTTTTCCTTACCATCTTTATCGTATTCAGTATCTTCGTAAGTCAAAAAGATTGGTGAATCAATATGATCAGAGTATTTTTTAACAAGACTCTCAATCCTCCAACGGCTAGCAAATTCTTTTCCTTCTTCATTTAAATGCATTACAATTGAAGTTCCAGTCTCTTTTTTGACATCTTTCTTAATCTCAAATCCTGTTTGCCCATCGCTAACCCATCTCCACGCTTCTTTATTACCTACTTTTTTTGATGCAACCTCTACTTTATCTGCAACCATAAAACTCGAATAAAAACCTACTCCAAACTGACCTATTAACTGTGAATCTTTTTTTGCATCACCTGAAAGTTTTGATAAAAAGTTTTTTGTACCAGATCGTGCAATTGTACCTAGATTATCTTCTAGCTCTTTTTTACTCATACCGATACCTGTATCGGTTATGGTAAGTGTAGGATTATCACCCTCCACAAATTCTATACTTACTTTAGGCTCAAATTTCATTGATTTGTATTCATCTTTTGTTAATGTCAAGTATCTTAATTTGTCTAAAGCATCAGATGAATTGGAAATTAGTTCTCTAAGAAAAATTTCTTTGTGAGAATACAAAGAATGGATAATCAGTTTCAGTAACTGACTTACTTCGGTCTGAAATGGTTTTTGGGCCAATGTTTACTCCTCAATTAAAAGTATTTTTTAATATTTAATAAAATATTAGGGCAAGAAGATAAGAAAAGAATGAATAAAAAATCTAGAGAGATTCTTTTTATAAGTTACTTTGCATGATCTAAACTACATGCCCTGATCTGCC
>JAYPLH010000265.1:0-2232 GCA_038365355.1 Fidelibacterota bacterium | reverse complement strand
TTCCTTATTTAATTTTTTAAATATTTTTTAAAAAAAACACTCACAGCATTTGTATAATAATCTCTGTTAAACTTTTTTCGAAAGCCGTGTCCTTCATCCATAGCTACCATGTACCAAACATCACCGCCATTACTTCTAATTACATCTCTCATCTGTTCTGCTTCTGTATATGGAACTCGAGGATCATTATAACCTTGAACTATAAAAATAGGTTTTGTTATTTTTTCTGCATTATTGTTTGGAGATATTTGATTTAGGAATTTTCGCATTTCAGGTATCCTCTCATCACCATACTCAGACCTTCTTAAATCTCTTCTATAAGATTTAGTATTTTTAAGAAAGGTGACAAAATTAGATATACCAACCACATCTACAGCACATTTTAACCTATCATTATAATGCATCATTGATGCTAGAACCATGTATCCACCATAAGATCCTCCAAAAACTGCTATTTTATCAGAGTCCAAATTTGAATCTGCATCAATATAATCTAAAAAAGCGCCTATATCCTTAACTGAATTTTCTCTAAGATAACCATTGTCAAGTTTTACAAATGACTTTCCAAACCCAGAAGAACCTCTAACGTTAGTAGCTAGGACAGCAACACCAAGCTCTTTAACCCAATATTGAATATTTGATGAAAATCCAGGTCGATATTGACTTTCAGGTCCGCCATGAATGTAGACAACTACAGGATGTGGACCTTTGGTTGATGGTTCGTATAAAAAGCCTGAGATATTCAAACCGTCAAAAGATTTTACCGTTATTAGTTCTGGTTCAGAAAATAATTTAGTATCCAACCCCCCCACTTCACTTTTGGTCCATTGTTCTACTTTTTTTGATAGTAAGTTAATTACATATATGTCCCCTGGTGTTTTAGAAGCATTTATATTCAGCGCAATTTTATTTCCATCTGGATGAAATTTTAGACCGCTTATCCTACCTTTTGGAAGATCTGGAATTACAAGTTTTCTGAACCCAAAAGCTTTCACGACATGTAATTTTGTAATGGCATTCTCGTTTGTGGTAAATGCTAATAGTCTTCCATTTTCTGATTGAGAAAAACCTAATATATCCCATGGAATTTCCTTAGTTAAAATTGTGTGACTTCCGTTCGATATATTAAAATACCTTAAATGTTTAAACTCTGTTCCTTCATCTGATGAATAATAAATTCCTTCATTATCTTTACTAAACATTGCTCCGCCGTAACTAATTTTTTCTTTTTTAGGATTGAATTGAGTCATTTCTCCAGTTTCAATATCTACTATGTAAATATATGATTCATTTATAGAAACATATTTGCCTACAATCAACTTCTTATCATCAGGAGACCACCCTCTAGAAAACCAATATCCATCTTCCACAACTAACTTTTTTTTATTTCCTTTTAGATCGCTTATAAAAATATTCATATCCTTACCATTGGTCATATTCGATGAGAAAGAAAAATAATCTCCCTTATTAGACCAAGAGCCTAACATATTTCGAGATTTTCCATCTGAAAGAAGAGTTGATTTTCCAGAATCAAAATCATAGAAGTAAATTTGATAAAATTCGTTTCCTCCAATGTCTTTTGAATAAAGAAAACCATTGAAATCAGGGTTTGGACACACATAGCCTCCTTTCGCAGGTTCATCAAAAAATGTAATTTGATTTCTTGCTCCAAGAGGTTCATTTAGTAAGTGGAGTTGGGAGGTTTCACCAAACCTTGTACCTATAATCATTCCTTCTCCATTTGGAAGCCATGAACGGCAAGAAGCTGACCTCGTATTACGATATTGTCTAGAGGCTTGCTCAATTGATAATGGTATTTCTGGAACATTTTCCATCCTCAAATTCGCAACTTCTCTTATTTGTTGTGAAAAAGACAAAGTGATAAAAATTATTATTGAAAAATAAGTTCTCATAAAATTCTCCCAAGAAAAACTAAATTTAATAAAGCTATAAATAAATAAATATTTTTTCACAATAAGGCATAATTCAAATAAAGGACATAACAATAAAAAATAAGCTGGTAATAACATATTTCCTTAATTTAATTATGATTATATGGGTAGTGATAAATAAGATTTTAACCGTTTTAAATTTAACTTCTGATAAAGTCGTATAAATGAAATTTAAAATTAAAAAAGGTAATTAAATGTCGGTTTACATTAGTGCATTACTGATAATGTTTAAAGTAATATTGAGCATATCCTTATTTTATGTGTGGGTAGTCAGGTACAA
>JAYPLH010000264.1:0-2244 GCA_038365355.1 Fidelibacterota bacterium | reverse complement strand
GTCGAATTTTCATTATAGCATTTTGTCTTTTTGACCTAAGCCATAAATGTCTGTTGGACATTAAAAAGTCTGCTCCGTGTTCCTTAGGACTAATAGGAAATTCATTAGAGACTGAATTAATGATTTTGATTTCACTTACTCCCATTTCATATCCACCAACCGAGCGAGGTTCTTTTTTTATTAAACCTCTAAGAGACACAGAATCCTCTTTATTTAAGGTCTGCTCCATATTAAATGTAGGATCTGTTGCTTCTCCTTTCACAACTACTCCTTGAAGCAGACCTGTACCATCTCTCAAAATTACAAACCATATTTTCCCTATGTTTCTTATACTATACACCCATCCATTAATTGTTACTTTTTCTCCGACACATTCACTTAATTTACTGATAGTTGTTGTTTTCACTTCTTAACCTCACCATGTTGTCATAATATCATTTAATATATCTTCAGCAATTTTATTTATTGCCACATTTGCCGCAAATGATCTAGGCTCACCAAACTCATTATCATCCTCACTATCAATTTTCCCGTCATTATCATTATCAATTCCATCCGTAGATATGTCTCCACTTAACCCATAAGCTCCAAAGCCTGAATAATTTTTTTCAATAATATTTTTTTTATTGGCATTATCATACCATTCAATCTTTACATCAATTTTATATCTAAATTCTGACACTGATTCATTTTTATTGTAGCTATATGGTCCATCTGTTATTTTTTTAATAATACCTTTAAGAATTGAATGAGCTTTATCTTCATCTTGAATGGATAAAATTCCAGATTCATTAAATTGAGAAATAATTTTATCTGTTAGCTGCTCGGATAGATTATAATCTGATGTTTGATTTTCAACTAACGGTACAGAAATTGATTTAATATGAGTTGGGATAGAACCAGCTAGTGAATAAAATCCGCATGAAAAAAAACATAATTGAGCTAAGATAAAAAAGTATTTCAACCTAACTATTGATTTTTATTTTAGGTTCTAGACCATATTCATCTATCTTGCGATAAAGAGTACGTTCACTTAATCCAAGTGATCTGGCTGTCTTTCTTCTATTATTATTAAAATACTTTAGTGTGCGTACAATAGCCTCTTTTTCTAGTTCCTTTATTGAAAAATCACCTATTGCACTACTATTAATAAAGTATCTATTTTCTTCAATTATTTCCATAGACTTTTCAGGTAAAGAAATATTCCCTTTAACAATTTCTCCAATATCCTTAATTGATTCAGGACTGCGATTTGGTACTTTACTATTTAAAATCAAATTTTGAATCAATTCAGTATCTTGTTTAAGCATGAATAATTGCCTAAGAATAAGGTCAATTTCAGCTTTATTTGTGGTTTTATCAACAATAACTGGTAATGCAGAATTTTTACTAGTGTTGGCGATACTAGAGTCAAATAATTCTTTTTGCACGTTTTCGACACTAATTCTTTCCCCTTTATTTAAAACAATTATTTTTTCAATAAAGTGTTTTAATTCTCTAACATTTCCTGGCCAATCATATCGTTTCATTAATCGAATTGCTTCAGGAGTAAACCCTCTATACCGAATATCATTTGATCTAGTAAACTCTAATGAAAATCTCTCAACAAACGCAGAGATATCCTGAATCCTTTTCCTAAGCGGGGGTATCTCAACTGTAACAGTTTTTAAT
Source organism: Fidelibacterota bacterium (assembly GCA_038365355.1). Classification (GTDB taxonomy): domain Bacteria; phylum Fidelibacterota; class Marinisomatia; order Marinisomatales; family UBA1611. The sequence continues at coordinate 573 of JAYPLH010000264.1, read as the reverse complement.
CTAAAATATAAATCCTGTCTAAATTCTCCATTACTTACCATTTGATGTAAATCTTTATTTGTAGCAGCTATCAATCTCACATCTGTTTTTCGAGTACTAGCTTCCCCAACCCTCATGAATTCTCCATTTTCCAAAACACGGAGAAGTTTTACCTGAGTTTCTAGAGGAGTTTCTCCAATTTCATCTAAGAAGATGGTACCTTTGTTTGCCTCTTCGAAATATCCTTTTTTATCATTACCAGCGCCTGTAAACGATCCTTTTTTGTGCCCAAATAATTCTGATTCTATAATTCCTTCTGGAATAGCACCACAGTTAACGACAATAAGAGGTTGGTTACTTCTCTTACTTGTTTTATGAATTGCCTTGGCAACAATCTCTTTACCTGCTCCAGACTCCCCGGAAATTAAAACTGAAATATCAACCGGTGCTACTTGACATATCATTTCTAAAACTTGCGCAATCTCATCCGAACTACCAATTATACCTGACTGTTTTTTAATTTTTTGAATATCAATCATTTTTTCAATTTAAAATTATTTGATTAAAATGTTTTACAAAAATAATTTCCATTTA
>JAYPLH010000035.1:0-12841 GCA_038365355.1 Fidelibacterota bacterium | reverse complement strand
CAAGCAACAGAAGAATACATAATATGGTAGTTTTCCGGGTTTGCTGCTCCATGATTCTCCATTACTGCCCAGGAAAGAGGGATCACTAAAGGCATTAAAATTGCCATAACCCCCCAGCTACTTCCCGATCCAAATGCTGTTATAGCAGCAACAACAAACACAATTGCAGGTAACAAATTCATGGGGATAGCATCTCCAAGGTTTGAAACAATATACTCTGCAGTTTGTAGGTCTTTAGATACATCCGCTAATGCCCAAGCAAGCAATAAAACCAGTAACCCCATTAACATAAATTTAACGCCACTGAACCAGGCGTCCAGTGTTTCATTAATACTTAAAGTTCCACTACTTATCGATAATATAGCTGCTGTAATTGCGCTAAGAAGCGTAGAGTGCATAAGAGCTGAAAATGTATCAGAGCTACCTAGTATCTCTTTCAATGTTGACCCTTGACCAGAAGTAAATACAAAGTAAAACATAGAAAAAACCAGAACTCCAATGGGTATAACCGCATTCCTCGCTTTATAGGATATGTTTTCTTTTACAAATAGATCATTTTCTTGTGAATGTGCGTTTATCTTTTTCGATGATGTAAGATTCTCAAGGGTAGTCTTATCTGAATTTATAGCTTCTTGTTCTGCTTTCAACATTGGGCCAAAATCTTTTCCCGTTCCAACAATAAGACCAACTAAAACAATTGCTAGAAAAGGATAAAAACTGTAAGGAATAGAATTTAAAAATAGTCCGTAAGCAGACAGATCAAAACCTTCAATATTTAATAATGCGTCAGAAATGATTCCAACCTGAAAACCAATCCAAGTTGTAATGATTGCCACGGTTGCAACTGGAGCAGATGTAGAATCAACAATGTAAGCTAGTTTTTGCCTCGATATTTTTAGCTTATCACATAGCAATCTAGAGGTGTTCCCCACGATTAACGTATTTGAATAATCATCAAAAAATATGATTAAGCCAAAAAGCCAAACAGAAATCTGCCCCTTTTTACGAGTGTTTGCTTTTTGTATTAAGTGTTTTATTATTCCATGCATTCCACCGTTTCGGTATACCACCCCAACCATTCCGCCAAGCATAAGAGTAAAAAGCATTAAAACTGCATGATCTTTATTAATAAACGTGTTCAAGATGTATATATTAAAGGAACTAAGTAAAGATGAAATAATGTTGAGTGGGCTAAAAGCGCTAATTGACCAAACACCAAACCAGATAGCAATAAACAAAGAAGGAACAACGGATCTAGTTGCAAATGAAAAAGCAATGGCAATGAAAGGTGGTAAAACAGAGATCCAGCCTGGGACAATATGTTTTTTCATTTTATAAATGTTTTTGGATTCTTGAGATAAAATAAAAGTTGCTTCTCCAGTTTGAGATATTTTTAAATTATTAAATGATATGACGCTTTTGGTTTGTTTGTCAGGGGAAAACTCATCGTTATTAATTTCTAAAATATATTGATTGTCTTTTAAAAAGTTCCCAGAAAACGTAATGTCAAAAGAAATGTCTTTTAAAATTATTTTAGGGGCAGAAACCTTTGTTTGATTCCCAACAATAAGGGAGCAAACAAAAATTAATTTTATAAATATTTTTATCATTTAACCTTATTTGATATACGCCAGTTTTTTTGTTTTTCTTTCAGTAGAAGAAGCAATAGAAAAAAAGTAAACGCCTGAAGGAATTTCGTTTCCTATACTGTTTTTTCCATCCCACACGAAAGTATGATTCCCCGTGTAATGCTCTGGTAGTTTTGTCTGTATAATTTTTTGACCTAATTGATTAAATATTGTAATAGTAATGTCTTCCCTTGTTAATGTTTGATAAACGATACTTGCTCTCCCATTAAATGGATTTGGAGATATTGATTTAATTAACATGCTCTTATTTAGAACCGTATTATTATCCAAATCGTTACTTGCAGAAACAGGAGTAAATTGGATAGCATCAAACACAACAAATGACCCAGTAGAAGATGGACCAACAACATCTCTTAGGATTATACTGCAACGTGATCCTGAAGATAAATAAATAGATGATATAGAAAAAAAGTTTCCTTGGTTTGTGTTCTGATTTACTGTTACAGAATGCTTTTCACTTATTCCGTCTTGGTCTTTAATATTGATTTCGTACATTGCTTCTGAAGCAGCATCTAGACCTTCGGGTATAAAAACCTCAATATTATATTCACCCTCTTGCTCAATATGAGGTACCCAAATTGCATAGTGTCGACTGTTTTCTTCTATATTAAATGCAGGGCTAACCCAGCAGTCATTATTGTATCCGAAGTTAAGATAGCTCCAATCAGGGCCTTGAAATCTTTCAAATCCATTGTCTCCATCATCAATTAGTGTACTTGAAGACCAAAGCCATTCGCTTTTATTACCTCGAAATTGCTCTATTGGGTCGATATATTCATGCCACCAACCAAAGGGGTCCACTGCATATGGGTTGTCAGAATCAAAAAAATGGCTTCCTTTTCGAACTTCAAAATGTAGGTGTGAATTTATAGCACATCCCGTGTTCCCAGTAAAGCCTAAGGTGTCGCCTGTTATTACATTATCTCCAACGTTAACCATTAAAGGGGGCATCATGTGAAGATATACTGTAAAGTAATCATTACCATGAGCAAGTATGATTGTTCCTTGGTCTCCATTCGGGGATATACCACCAGGGCAAGGGTTTGCTGGAGAAGAAAAAGAAGCCCATAAAACATATCCATCGGCTGGTGCTAGTATAGGCGTATTTAAAGGCATAAAATAATCAACACCAGCATGGCCATCATAGCATGATGTACCAGTTAAACAATCAGGGTATATTAAATCATCTGTGAACTCAATACCATCAAATCGTAAAAACATATTATCTTGTTGATTTGTAGAGGGGTGATGGTGATCTACACAATTAGAAGCTGGATATTGCTCGAAACTTGGTGGAACATAAGGCCTGATATTTAAAAAAGGTTCTTGGCCGTTTATCAACGAGAAAAATAAGAAGAGTGCAAGTTTTTTATATGATATGATGGATAATTTTTTCATTGTGGTCTAACTTTCATTGAAATATACTATTATCATATTAAAGAATTGAATATTAAATAAGGAATTAAAATGAAAACATTACACCACTTCTTTTTTGCTTTTATACTATTAGGAAATGGCTTTTTGTTTAGTACAGATATGGATAGCTCTTTTTCTGTAAAGTGGGAAAATGACTCTTGGGGTTCAGGTGGTTTGTTTCCCGCTGGACCTCCTTGGAATATGGTTGGCCCTTATGATTTTGACAATGATGGATTTGGAGATTTTGTTGTGTCCAGCTCTTATGCTGGACAATATTGTAATGGTGCATATCACTATGAAGCAGTAAGCAATGATTCTGTCGAAATCCAATGGGTGTATACTTTTTATGATTTAAGTTGTGATTATGATGCTTATTCAAGCATTGCTGTTGGAGATCTTGATGGGGATAACAATCAAGAAATAATATCTCTGGTGGATACTAGCCCTGGTGTTTCTGGACAGAATGGACTTCAGGTTTTTGAGTGGAGCCCGGATTCAATGTCGTTCTTATCTTCCCCCTCTTATACTTGGAATATGGGGTTGGATAGCGTTTGGGAAGCCGCACAGATTTTGGTGGAGGATTTGGATGGTGATTTAAAAGATGAGATTGTTGTTTCAATAATGGATGGTCCTTGGGAGCAAATTGGAAATGGCGGAAGCAGTCGACTAATGATTTTTGAGTTAGATACAGTTTTTTATGATACAACATATAATGATGATGGAACTATAAATACAATAAGTGATTCTGCTCTATTTTCGGTTGAATTTGAAGATGATTCTTGGACAAACTGGAGTGGATATAATATATCTACAGGAGATCTTGACAATGATGGTTTTACAGAAATCTACATTGTAGCATTTGATTTTTATCATGTTATTGTTTTCGAAAACACAATGGAAAACGAGTACGAATATCAAACAGATTTTTATGTTAGTTCCGAAGCCTATGAGTTTGGGAATCAAAGTTTGATTATAACTGATATGAATGGAGATGGATACAATGAACTGTTTGCAGCAACTTCAGGTACCAAGTCAGGAGAGATTCCCTTGACACCAGGCAAGCTATATGGAGCCGGCAATGTAGAAGATGTAAGCCTGTTGACTTTTTCAGATTTTAATTATTTTGCAAGTTATGAAGGAGGGCTTCGCCAGATTGTGGCAGGAGACGCTGATAATGATGGGAACCCAAATCTTTATTTAGCAGGTCACTATGATGAGGCTTTATATGATTGGGAATATATTGGACAAGACCCTCTTAATGCGTCAAGTTATTCTGAGCATGTTATATTTATGGATGACACAACGGATGATGGTGGTTTCGGTTTAGATCAGGGGAAGGTTCGAGTTGCAAAACTTTTTGTTGGAGACTTAGATAATGATGAAGTAGGGGATATTGTTTTTACATCTGCAAGCTTTGCTGCAGATAAGTCACATATATATTTTCTTGAGCATAGTGGTGTACTTGATGTTAGAAAGGATAATGAAACAACACCGGATGAAATATCAATCTCACAAAATTATCCAAACCCGTTTAATCCCCTTACAAAGTTTGTTTACACGATAAATAATCCAGGTGTTGCATCTTTGAAAATATATGATGTAACAGGAAAATTGATATACACTGTTTTTGATGCATATAGAGAAATTGGAACCTTTGAAGAAGAGTGGAGGAGTGTTGACGAAAATAACCAGGCAGTTTCAAGCGGTGTTTATTTTTACAATCTTAGTTTAGCCACTGGAAGCGTTACAAAAAAAATGGTTTTAAGTAAATAGTTTTAATCTATTTTCTTCAAAAAAATTTTGGGTTAACAGGGGCGTTGTTTTTGGAAAGAACAATTCTTAGAGCGACTTTGCTTTTTCTTTTTTGTGCTAGTTTATTTCAATTTAATTGTTCTTCAGACGATGTAAAAAATAATAAAGTATTTGTAATTGCCACCTATGACGATGTAAAAGATTGGGATCCGGCTACTGCTTTTTCACTTGAAATATTTCCTATGTCTAACATGTATGAGCCTTTATTATGGTATGATGCAGGGGTAAAACCAGGAAGATTTGTACCTGCGCTAGCAACTTCTTATTCCAAATCTGAAGATGGTCTTGTTTGGGTATTTAATTTAAGGAAAAATGTTTTCTTTCATGATGGATCAAAGTTTGACGCTGAAGTAGTAAAGTTTGTTGTGGAAAGAAATAAAAAGCTTAATGGAGGAGCAAGTTACATATGGTCTTCGGTTTCTAAAATCATAATAAATAGCCCACATCAAATTACTTTCACTCTTTCCTCTCCTGTCCCTTTTGATAAAATAGTAAGCTCTCAATATGGAGCCTGGATGTATTCTCCATTGATTGATAGTATTTCAAAAGATTCTTTGAACTATGGTTTTGGTTCTGGAACCGGACCCTATCAATTAAAAAAGTGGGCTAGAAATAAATATATATTACTGGATAAGTTTGATAAATACTGGGGCGGATGGAATAAAAGAGACCATTATAATTCTGTTTTGATTCAAATAGCAACAGAGTCTTCTACAAGGTTTCAAATGATAAAAAATGGAATAGCTGATTATGCTGTTTTAATTCCCAATCAATTAATAGAGACATTAGAAAACAGTTCAGAAGTAAGTGTTTCATATCATCCCTCTTGGGTAAATGAATTTTATCTTTTGAATACAAAAAAATATCCTACCAACAACCTTTGGTTTAGGAGAGCAATAGCTTCTTCAATGGACCGAAGTGTGTTATCTAATTACATATACAAGAATACAGCTGTGGAATCAAAAGGATTGATTCCACAAAGTATACCTCTTTTTGTTGCACCAGATAGTTTGATTGAGTTTAGTTTAGACATTGCTAAGAATTATTTAAACAAATCAGGTTTGGATTTGACCAGTTTAAAAACAGATTTATCTTATGTTTCAACCTATGAACAGTATCGTTTAACTGCATTTTTGCTTTTAGATAATCTAAAAAAAATTGGAATTGATCTTGATTTAAGACCTGGTTTATGGTCAACAAATTGGGACAAAGCTAAAAACTTGGATACCGCACCTAATATTATATCGATGGCTTGGTGGCCAACAGTATCGTCACCATCGGATTGGCTCTTTGCATTATATAATAGCCAAGAGAATCCGCTTTTTAACCTTTCTTATTATAGTAACAGTGTTGTGGATTCACTTACAAGAAAAGCTTGGGAGTTAGAGACAACTGAACCTAAGGTTGCTCAAGATTTGTATAAAGAAATTCAAAACATTCTCATTGATGATTGTGTTGTAATTCCTGCTGTGGATGTAAATGTGTCATCGGTTCGAAAAAAGAAAATAAGTGGTCTGAAAAGCAATCCTGCTTACTCTACTATATTTGTATATGATTTAAGTAGAAATTGATGTTTAAATACTTTCTGAATAGAGTTCTCTTGATGGGATTGATAATGTTGTTTGTAACCAGTATTACTTTTTTTATTGTTCGTCTGCTTCCTGGGGATCCAGTTTTTTTGTTGGTTGGTGATCACCCAACAGAAGAGCAGATAGAAAAGGCAAAGAATGATTTTGGTTTAAATGAGCCCATATACAAACAGTATATGGTTTTTTTACAAAAGACAATAATGTTAGATCTTGGTGTATCGCTTCGAACAAAGCAGCCTGTATTAACCGAGTTGTCAAAGCGGTTTTCTGCTACATTTGAGCTTGTATTTTTTTCGATGATTATTGCTCTGCTTTTTGGTTTCCCAATGGGGCTGGTATCAGCATTAAATCAGAATAAAAGATTGGACTATTTTTTTAGAGGTTTTGGTTATTTAGGTTTGTCCATACCTGTTTTTTGGCTTGGTATGATTCTACAAATAATTTTTTTCGGGATTTTATATTGGCTTCCACTTCAGGGAAGATATTCAGGAATTGTTCTTCAAGATTCTCCGATAATTTATAATAGTGGTTTTATTTTAATTGATAGTTTTTTTTCTGGAGAGTGGGGATCTTTTACGGATGCTTTGAGGCATATAATCTTACCCGCTTTTGCAATGGCTTTTGGTGTTTTGGGAATCGTGTTCCGTACAACTCGTTCTGCAACTATTGATATCATGAGCGCTCCATTTTTCAGAACTTTTAAATTTTATGGTATAAAGAATAGTGAAATCATTAAAAAATCTGGATATAAGAACACACTTATTCCTGTTTCTACAGTTGTTGGATTAAGTTTTGGCCTTATGCTTGGAGGAACCTTTCTAGTTGAATCTATATTTGATTGGCCTGGAGTAGGTCAATTTAGTGTTCTATCAATTTTAACAAGAGATTTTCCAGCAATAGTCGGTGTTACCATTTTGTATAGTTTCATTTATGTGATCATTAATTTTTTCATAGATATGCTTTATATAATTGTTGACCCAAGAATTCGTGATTAAGATGATAAAAGTCGTTAAAAGTTTTTTCTCAAAAAGATTATCATCTACAGCTTTACTATTTCTAGTAGGATTGTTTTGTTTTTCAGTTTTCATACCCTTTATATCTCCTTATTCTCAAGACATTTATGGATCTGTTCACTTTGAAATAGCTGGTCAACCACCCTCTTTTTCACATTGGTTTGGTACGGATACAGCAGGAAGAGATATGTTTACTATAACCATTCGAGCAGCATTTTATTCATTAAAGATAGCTGTTGGAGTTGTGTTTTTTTCTGTTTTGGTTGGTGTGCCAATTGGGATGTTCTCAGGTGTTTCTAATAAAAGAACGGACGAGGTAATAATGAGAATTACAGATGGGTTTCTTGCATTCCCTCCAATGATTCTTCCTATTGCTATAACGGCTATTTTGGGTCCATCTTTAAATAATGTTATCATTGGAATTTCTGTTTCTTGGTTCCCTTGGTATGTTAGGATAGCGCGTTCTCAATCTTTAGTTATTTCATCTCTAGATTATGTGTCTATTTCAAAGAGTATGGGTGCCAGTAAATATCACATAATAAAAACTCATGTTTTACCAAACAGTTTAACCCCTATTTTTACTCAGGCTTCTATTGACGCAGGCTATGCAATACTAACGGCTGCAGGTCTTTCTTTTATTGGTTTAGGGGCACAACATCCGGAGGTGGAATGGGGCCTGTTAGTTACGCAGTCAAGAGCACAGTTTTTAAACCATTGGTGGGTGGTTTTTTTCCCAGGGATTTTTATGTGTCTAACTGTGGTTTGCTTCAATATTATTGGTGATGAGTTTCGCAACAACGAAACAGTAGAGAAATAATGAGTAATCTCCTTTACGAAATAAAAAATCTTCAAATTAAATCGACCCCAAAAAGCGGCGCAATAAAAATTCTTAATAACATCAATTTTAATATTAAAAGAGGAGAAATCCTTGGCTTGATTGGAGAGTCTGGTAGTGGTAAAAGTATGTTGGGGTGTGCTCTATTAGAAATGGTTCCAGTAGGCTGTTTAATTACGAAAGGTTCTATAGTACATCATTTTAATTCAAATAAGATAATATCAAAAATTAGAGGTGTTCACATCGCGATGATATCTCAAGATCCTATGCAAGCATTGAATCCTTTACAAAAAATTAAAACTCAGTTTACAATGATACTTAGAAGAAGATTCACAAGTAATAAAAAAAGCACCAAAGAACAACTTTTACGATGGATGAAAAAGGTGAATTTGCACACAATTCCAAATATTTTAGATCGTTACCCACATCAACTCTCCGGAGGGCAAATGCAAAGGGTTATGATTGCAATGGCAATGTCTATTAATCCTGATTTTATTGTAGCAGATGAAATAACCACAGGTTTGGATGCCGGGACAAAAATGGATATTTTAAATTTGCTGGCTTCTTTTCAAAAAACCGAAGGGTTTTCAGTTCTACTTATTTCTCATGATTTAAAATGTATTCAAAAATATTGTCATAGAATAGCTGTTTTACAATGTGGAGAAATTGTTAGAGTTGGTAGTAAAAAAAGCATAATTCAAAAGTTAAAAGATAATTATGGTATAGCTGTAAAAAAAAACAAAGCAAAAAATACAGAAAAAGAACGAAATCCAGTTTTAGATGTAAAAAATTTATACAAATCTTACGGATCGGGTAGAAATTCTATTCCAGCTTTAAAAAATATAACTTTTACACTTTGCAAGGGAGAAACCTTAGGGATAATTGGAGAATCTGGTAGTGGAAAAACCACATTAGTTAAAACGATATTAAACATATTAAAGCGAGATTCAGGTGATCTGTTTTTTAATGAGTACTCTGAAGACAAGTCGATAATGGATCCAAACCGAAATATTGGAGCAGTTTTTCAAGATAGCCAAGGTTCTCTAAACCCTAAAATGAAGATCTTTGATATTTTGGGCGAACCGTTAACTTTATTGGGTTACAAAAATGGTCAAAAGAAGAAAGAAAAAATATTAATTCAATTAAAAAGAGTTCAACTAGACAACAATATGCTAGAGTTATATCCTAATGCGTTATCAGGTGGTCAGAGGCAGAGAGTCTCTATTGCTAGGGCTTTGCTTACTAATCCAAGCATAGTTGTTTTAGATGAACCTACATCAGCTCTAGATGTGAAAACTCAAGGGGAAATATTGAATTTATTGTTGAATATTCAAAAACAGGAAAAGCTTTCTTATATTTTCATATCACATGATCTGGAAGCTGTTTCAAAAATAGCTGACAGTATTGCTGTTTTATATAAAGGAGAAATAGTTGAATCTGGATCTGCGAATGATGTATTGTCTTATCCATCACACAACTACACAAAAAAATTAATATATTCTAATTCATGGATATCCGAATAAAACATATTTAAAAGATTATAAGAGAATATCAAATGAGTAAAACTATAACGATAGCATCCATCCAGATGTTTGTACATAAGAGTAAAAAACAAAATGTAGAACAAGTTAAAAAGCATCTAAAGTATTTAAGCAAAGTTTTTCCACAAGTTGAAATGGTTGTTTTCCCTGAATTATCAGTTTCGGAATCAGCTCTTGAACCAGAAGAGCAAGCTGAAAATATACCTGGAAAACTGACACGTTTATTTTCGCGTTTAGCTAAAAAACATGGATTGTGGCTTATTCCTGGTAGTATATATGAAAAATCAGGGTCAAAAGTTTATAATACATCTGTTGTTTTTTCACCAGAAGGTGATCTTGTTGGAAAATATCGTAAAAGGTTTCCATGGTGCCCTTATGAAAAAACTGTACCTGGAAAAGATCCATTTGTTTTTACCGTTGAAGGCGTGGGGAAAATAGGTTTAATGATATGTTATGATTTATGGTTTCCAGAGGTTGCAAGAGATCTTGTTTATTTAGGGGCTGAGGTTCTTTTGGTTCCAACCATGACCACAACGGGGGACAGGTCACAGGAACAAATAATTTCTCAAGCCACTGCTATTACGCAACAGGTTTATGTTGTATCTTGCAACGGTGTTGGATTTGGAGGGGTAGGTGGTTCTTTAATTGTTGACCCGGATGGAAACATTTTACAACAATCTGGAGGCAGTCCTTTTGTTCAGACTGCGATTGTTGATTTTGATAGAGTATCTCTACTTAGAGAAAAAGGAGTGGCTAGCGTTAGCCATCCTTGGAAGGATTTTCGACAAAACAAGCAAACTTTTAACGTTTATAATAAAAATTCTAAATCTTAATTTCTAAAATCTTAATTTAATAAATGACCTAAATATGAGCGAGTTAAAAGAATATTATATTTTTATTGTTTCAAACCATTTTCTTAAATCAGCAAGTATAGTTTTACTTTCCATTGTTTTTGCAAAATTAGTTGATATTGTCTTTACCCTTGTTTTTAGGAGGATGGTAGATAAAACTGCTACAAAGCTTGATGATAAGATTCTGCATCTTCTTCATAAACCTATTTTTTATTCGATTCTTTTTATAGGTTTTAATTTATCTGTTAAAATAGCTCCTTTTCCAGACTATGTTGATTATGCAATGACGGGAATTTTCAAAACAATTACTATTGTTATTTGGTTGTTTGTTGTGTCAAAAATATTGCTAATGTCCATGGAATGGGCATCTAGAAAGACAAGATCAAATTCACTGTTGCAAAAAAATACGGTTCCGCTTTTTAATAATTTAGGAAAAATCGCAATAGGGATTTTTGGAGCATATTTTATATTTCTTAGTTGGGATATTAATATTAATGGTATTCTTGCATCTGCAGGTGTTTTGGGTGTTGTTTTAGGTTTGGCAGCCAAGGATACGGTATCAAATTTTTTCGCTGGAATTTTTTTATTAGCAGATGCTCCTTTCAAAGAAGGTGATTATATTTTATTAGAAACGGGTGAAAGAGGTTATGTAACGCAAATGGGTTTAAGGTCAACGCGTTTTATGACAAGAGATGATATTGAAATCACTATCCCAAATTCTGTTATAGCAACTTCTAAGATAGTAAATGAAAGTGGTGGGCCAGGAGAAGCAGAGCGAGTAAGAGTTACTCTTATGATATCCTACGATTCAGATTTAGGAGAAGCAAAAGAAACACTAATTCATATTGCAAAAGAGAATACAAATGTTTTAAAAACCCCTGAACCAAGGGTCCGACTTAGAGAGTTTGCGGATAGTGGGTTGAGATTACAGCTACTATTTTGGATTCAAAAACCTGAAATAAGAGGACGAACTGTAGATGCTGTTAACACTGAGATACATAAACAATTTTCCGAAAAAAATATATTGATACCATATCCCACAATGAAAGTTCTTCTTCCAAACACCTAATTTTTTCAAATTGATATAACTAGTGATTAGCTATAAGCTCACTTTTCTTTTTATATATTTTGCAATACTCATTTTCATAGGTATTTATTCTTCCAAAAAAGTTTCTTCCTTATCAGATTATTATGTAGGTGGTAAAAAACTTGGATATTGGATTGCTGCTTTATCTGCAAGAGCTACCGGTGAATCGGGGTGGTTGCTGATAGGGGTAACCGGTATGGGCGCTTTAATGGGGGTGAGTGCTTTTTGGATAGTTGTAGGAGAGGTTTTAGGTGTTTGGGTTTCTTGGAGCTTTATGGCCAAAAAATTTAAAGTCATGGCAGATGAATATGAATCCATAACAATCACAGATTTTCTAGTAAGTCATTTTCATTCCAGCACCAATTTTCTTCGTGTTATTTCTGCTACGGCACTCTCTGTTTTTGTTGTCATATACGTTAGTGCGCAAATTGATATAACAGGGAAAACATTTGAGTCTTTTTTAGGCCTGAATTACTATACTGGAATTGCTATCGGTTTTGGAGTTGTTGTTTTCTATATATTCTCAGGTGGTTTTGTAGCCGTTGCATGGTCTGATTTTTTTCAAGGTGCGTTAATGTTTTTGGGTTTGTTAATATTGCCTCCTGCTATTTTTTTGTCCTTGAATGAAACAGACTCAGTAATTAAGGGATTAAATGAAATTGATCCGGGATTAATGAATGTATGGGGTGCAGGTGGATTTAGTCTGTTGAGTTTAGCTTCCGTATTAGGCCTTTTATCCATCGGAATTGGGTTTATGGGATCGCCCCAAGTATATGTAAGATTCATTGCAATAAGGGACAGAAGTGAAATTGAGAAAGGGAAGTGGGTTGCTGTTTTTTATACACTTTTGACGGACTCCTCAGCGGTAATGATTGGTATTTTAGGTCGATATATGTTTACAAATGCTGATTATAACCCTGAACTTGTTTTGGGTGTTGGTGGAGAAGATGTGTTGTCCTTGGTAATTGGACAGGTAATGCCGACTTTAGTTATTGGAATCTATATCGCAGCAGTATTATCTGCAGTTATGTCTACTATCGATTCTTTA
>JAYPLH010000263.1:0-2290 GCA_038365355.1 Fidelibacterota bacterium | reverse complement strand
GGCCCTTCTATCGATTGAAACTCTCCAGAAATTATTTTAACAACTCCATTATCAAGAGGTGCAGAAGGAATTTGATTTGCTTGAATATCATAATACGAAGGTTCAATCATTTTCTTTTCCTTTGGAAGATTTAACCATAATTGAAAACCTCGAACTAGACCTTCTTTCTGCTCAGGCATTTCACTATGGACTACTCCTCTACCAGCTGTCATCCATTGTACACCTCCATCAGTGAGAAAGCCTTCATTACCAGCACTATCTTTGTGACTAAAATTTCCATTAATCATATATGTAATGGTTTCAAATCCTCGATGTGGGTGAGGTGGAAATCCACCTATATAATCATCAGGATTATTACTACCGAATTCGTCTAAAAGTAAGAATGGGTCCAACATATTTAAATCTGGACTCCCAATAATTCTTGTAAGATTTACACCCGCACCATCTGAGGTTTGGATACCACGATAAATTTGCTTTATCAAAGATAGGATTTTATTTAATTAGTCGAACTGGAGTCTTTAACATCCTCATACAAAGAATCCTTTGTATGACTGGTTAATTTTACTGAATGTAAATATTCATTGTAATCTATACCAATTTTTACTGTAGAATTGTGATCAGCGAGCATTTCAGTTTGGCTGGGTTCTAATTTGAACTGCAAGTAATGTACTGAACTAATTTTGTCTTCTTCTTCCCTGCCTTGTTCAAATTGGGCAAAAACTTTCTCTCCATCAAAATCAAGAAAAATGGTATGCCCAGTCGTAAGTCCAATAAACTGATTGAGGACAGGTTTAATTTGATCTTCTTGAGTAACTTCAATAAATAGCGTTGCACTTAGCCCATTCATTGGTGGCATGATCGAATTATATATATCTATTTCTTCCTGAATCTTTTCATCATGAACAATTCTTTCAGCACGCATGATTTCCTGTATTTGAAAGGATAGAGTACGCTCATTTTCAAACACAATGGCTAAATTGGGACCAATTTTTATTCTACGATGTTTTTTGTAATCGATAATATCTTTTCTATAATCAGATCTTACTTTTTCATACTCAATTATATTGAGCATTTTCTCTGCAGATAATTGTTTCATTTAAACTTCCTTTTAATTTTCATTAAAGCCGTAGGCTTTATATAATTCAATAATTGGATGGCTAGGTACCATAGTATCATCACTAGCCTGTTTTAATTGATGGCTTGCAAGCGAGCAGTCTGAGCAAACCGTATCATGCTCTTTTTGATTTAAATCATTTACACACCTTTCAGCAACTTTCATTGATTCATCAAAGAACTCAGACTTCATGCCCCAACCACCATCCATTCCACTACACTGATTGACAAGATTAATTTTTGTATCTGGAACCAATCGTAAAATATCACGACCCTTAAAACCCATCCTTTGAGCTTTGAGATGGCAACTCACATGGTAGTTAATAGTCCCAAGAGAGTGTTTAAAATCTTTTTTTAGTAATTCTTTTTTGTTTAAATACACAAGATATTCTGAAATATCAAAAGTATTTTCTGAAATGGATTTAATTTTGTCATCTAATCCCAAATAATCTGGATACTCTTTTTTCAAAGTTAAACTACAGGTAGGGGGACCCGTAACAACGATTTTGTACCCTTGATTAACCCAATTACTTAACTCCTCAATATTGGGTTTAGCTTGTTTTTTAAATCCATCAAAATCACCTGGACTTAAATGAGGTGCTCCACAACATTGCTGAGGGGGATAAATACATTCAACATTGTTATGCTCCAACACTTTTACAGCTGCTTTTCCAAGCTCAATATCATGAACATTTGTAAAACATGTACCAAAAACAACGACTTTGTCGATTGGATTATTAATAACAGTATTTCGGCTGGTAAACCATTTTTTAAAAGTATTTCCATGAAATTCTGGTAAAGTTCTTTTGGAATGGATACCGATTATTGTTTGCATTATCGATCTCACAAAACTAACTTTGTTAAAATAGTTTAATATAGGCGCAAATACACTACCAATTCTTCCTACAAAATCCGTTTGAGATAGAAAAACATCATTAATTTTAACACCTCTTTCCTTTGTTCTAATAGCTTGGGACCGAGTCATAAGTTTTGGAAAATCTAATTGGAATTCATGTTCCTTACCCGGAGTGTAAGGGCATACAGGGTCACATAATTTGCATTGATAACAAAGGTCAACTACCTCCCACCTTTCAGAATCCGTTAGATCTGTAACCTCTCCTCTAAACTCTACTTCAATACTTGCTTCCGAAGCATGTTCACCTTCAGGAAGGTCAAG
>JAYPLH010000034.1:0-13015 GCA_038365355.1 Fidelibacterota bacterium | reverse complement strand
TCATTGTAAAATCCATGTCCTTCGTCATCTTTTACCATGTATGGGACATCAATCCCAGCATTTTTTAATGCTTCTACAATTTGATCAGACTCTGATTTTACAACTCTTGGATCATTTGCTCCTTGAGCAATAAAAAGAGGCGCTTTGATTTTATCAATGTGTAAAAGTGGTGATGCTGACGCAAGTAGTTCTTTATCTTTTTCAGGATGCCCAACCATTTCATAAAGCATTGCTCTATATAACTCCCAGTAGGGCGGAATACTCTCCATAAAAGTAAATAAGCTTGATACTCCAACATAATCGACTCCGCATGCATACAAGTCAGGTGTAAACGCTAGACCTGCCAGTGTTGCATAGCCACCATAGGAAGCTCCATAAATGGCAATACGATTAGGGTCTGCAATTCCCTCATTTATTAACCATTGAACTCCATCAGTTATATCATCCTGCATGGATTTACCCCACTCTTTGAAACTTATCTCCCAAAATTCTCTTCCATAACCAGTGCTACCTCGAAAATTCATTTGAAATACCGCATAGCCTCGATTGGCTAAAAATTGAATTTCGGGTCTATATCCCCAGGTATCTCTAGCCCATGGTCCACCATGTGGATTGACCACTACCGGTAAGTTTTTTCCATCACTACCCTTGGGTAGTGTAAGGTAACCATGTATGGTTAAGCTATCTCTGGATTTGTATTTAATAGGTTTCATTTCTGCCATGTGGTCTTCGTTCAGCCATGGGCTAATTTCCCCTAATTCTGTTAATTTATCATTTTCGACATCGTAATAATAATACGTCCCTCTTGATTTATCACTGTAGGTAACAACAACTGCTTTGGCCTCGTCTTTTGAAAAACTAGTTATGCCTACTTCATAACCAGGTAATTTGTTTTCTAGTTTTTCTTGGATATTTTTTCTCCATGAATCAAAGAATTCTATATCTCTTTTTGCTACAGTATAATTTACTCCAGTTAGTACTTTTCGCTTCTTAGAGTACATTAAACCACTCACATCCACTTCATCATGCTCAAAAATTAATTTACCCTCTTTTGATTTATTTACGTCAAATTCAAAGATAGCTGTTTTATCCCTTCCTCTATTGGATGCAACATAAAGATTTTTATTATCAAAAGTAAAAAATAAAGGTGCTACACTGACTTTGAAATCTGTAGTTAAAATAGGTTTAAATTTATCAGATTCAGTATCTCGGTATAGCAAACTAGTATTTACACCATCAGAAGTTGTGGCTATTCTCAATTTTCCGTTATGATCTGTTCCCCATCCCGAAATATTTCCAGGGTTCTCAGCAATCATTTCCATAGTTCCATCATTGATGTTAACTCGGTAAGGATCATGAATCTGAGGATTACGTTTGTTTAAACCAATAATTACATGGTTTTGATCATCTTCAAGATCATCAATAATGCGAGCTTGGATATTTTCAAATGGGGTTAAATCCATTTCATTGGTTCCATCTATATTTACTGCATAAAAATGCATATTTTCATTTCCACCATCATCTTTTACATACCCAATTCGATTATCAGTTAACCAAGTAAAGCCGTAAATACCTCTTGCCTCTGAAGAGGTTAATCGCTCTTCTTTATTAGTATTCATATCCATAACGAACACGTTCATTCTGGTGTTCCAGGGTTTCATAAATGCAACATAGTTGCCATTTGGAGAAATTTGGAATGAAGATTTTTCAGGGTTACGCATGAAATCTTCCATTGGTATCAAAGGTGCTTTAGTTTCCATCTGGGAACATCCTCCTATAAAAAAAATTAATAAGTAAATAAAATGGATTTGTTTTAACATAAAATGCCTTCCTAGTTAAACAATAAAGATGAAATTTTTCTTTAAAATTGGGAGGAAAAGTAGTAACGAAATCTTGAAAAGCAAAGTTTAGAATATTAATCAAAGTACATTTAATTATTGAATCATAAATACTAAATAATAAAAATTTTGCTATAAAATCTTTATCTCTAATAAATTTTTTGGAAGATAAAAAATAGTTATTATCTATAAGGTATGGTACAATTAAAATTAAAATAGACGAGTATTTAAGTATGAAAATATATATAAGTGCAGATATGGAGGGTGTTACAGGTGTAACTCATTGGGATGAGGTAGAGCATAATAAGCCGACTTTTTTTAATAAATTTCAGGATTATATGACCAAAGAAGTCGTTGCTGCATGTGAGGGTGCATTAGATGCAGGGGCCAGAGAAATTTGGGTAAAGGATGCCCATTATTCAGGACGAAATATTTTATCTGATCAACTCCCTAAGGAAGTTAAGTTAATTCGTGGGTGGAGCGGGCATCCTTATTCTATGGTACAAGAATTGGATAGTAGTTTCAATGCATTAATCATGATTGGATACCATTCTATGGCGGGAAAGGGTGGTAACCCACTAGCCCATACCATGTCATCGGCTAAGATTGATTCTATTTTTATTGATGATCAACCAACATCCGAATTTTTTTTACATGGAAATATTGCAGCGAAGCATAAAGTGCCATTGGTGTTTGTTGCAGGAGATGCGGGCCTGTGTGAAGAAGTAAAAGAGGTAAGTCCGAATACTCTTTGTCATGCTACGATGGTTGGGGTCGGAGATTCAACAATTAGTATACAGCCTTTAGAATCTAGAAAAGCAATTCGAAATAAAGTACAAGAATCCCTTTCAGGTGATTTGGATTCTTGCATCTGGAGCCATCCAAAATCATTTACTTTGAAAATTAGATTTATCAAACAACAAACTGCATATAGAGCATCACATTATCCAGGAGCAAAATTATTGGATGCTAAGACTGTAACTTATAGTAACGATAACTATGACAATATTATGCGCTTTATTCTGTTTACTGTAGTATGAATTCTTTTTCAAATAATTTTACAGGAGTTTATTTACCCATTTCTAAAAGCGAGAAACAATTTCGAGTTAACCATGTTTATTGTGTAGGTAGAAACTATACGGAACATGCAATAGAGATGGGGGAAGATGATCGTCAACCTCCCTTTTTCTTTTCTAAGCCAAATTGGGCAGTAACAAATAATGACGTTCCATATCCTTTGAAGACAAAAAATCTTCAGCATGAGGTGGAGTTAGTTTTAGCACTGGGAGAAAATGCTAATATATTTGGAATCTCTGTTGGGGTTGATCTTACTAGAAGAGACCTTCAAACAGAAGCAAAGAATATTGGTAGACCGTGGTTTGTTGGGAAAAGTTTTATTGGGAGTGCACCTACATCAGAAATAGTTCCTATTGATGGGTTAATTGACTTTTCTAAAATAGAGCTGACATTGGAAGTAAATGGAGAAGTTAGACAAAATACCTTTTGCAGTAACATGATTTGGTCTCCTTTGGAAATTTTATCAAAGGTTGCTGAAGATGTACCTCTTCAATCAGGTGATTTGATTTTTACGGGTACGCCAAAAGGTGTTGCCCCTTTAAGTATTGGTGATAAAGTAGTCGCATCAATAGAAGGGAAAGTAAAAAACTCCTTTACTATAGTTTGATTGATATTTTGGTTAGAACCTCATCCTTTATATGCATTTTTTTTAGCTTCTCAGTTTATGCTCAAAATATGCAAATAAAATATGTGACTGAATTTTCTTGGGATGCTAAAGTTATTGGGGAGGTGATAATTGAAAATGAAGAACATATAGCACCTGGATTTTTGAAAATGAATTCAAAGATATATCCTAAAAATTGGGTGCTAAAAAAAATGTTTAACGAAAATGATGGAGAAATAATAATCAGAGGTGAAAAAAATATATTGAAATACAATTCTAAGAATGAAGAATATTGGTTAATAAATATTGATGAATACTTCAGTAAGGGAAAAAAAGACACAGTTTCTCAAAGTCCTGTATCAAGACCACTACTTTTTTCTATACTTTTTGAAAGTATTATTGATACCTCAGTCGACAAATTTATAATTCAAAGAGAAAAAGCAAGTCAACTTGAGGAGATAAATGGATTTAGAGCAAATAAATGGACAACGACTATAAAGAGTTCTAAACAGAAGTTATTTTTTGAAGAATGGTTGGTAAAAGAGCTTGCATTAAAGGATACTCTAGATTCATTAAAATTTGATATAATGGAAAGTTTTAATCCAAATAAAGATAGGAAAATAAAAACCTCGTATACAATTTCTTCTGATGACTTTGTATGGAGCGCTGATTCAACAGCAGTTTTAGATTCATTAGAAGGTAGAATTGTGCAGGCAAAGATGCATTTTGAACATGAGTTTTTTAAATCAATGAGCTTTGAAATAAAAGAACTATATACTGTCTCTTTCGATGCAGCATCTTTTACTATTCCTGAAGCGTATGATAGAATTGAAAAAAATGACTAGAATCTCTATTAGAATCCGTCTTAAATCAGAGCTATTTTGTTTGTAGCAACTATGTAATACCAGATTTTATGAAATAACTTAACTTAAGTTAATAAATTAATTTGGCCGTAAGTATTTTGAATGATTGTACCGTATTTTATCGTGTTTATAGAATTGTTTTTAAATAGTTCCAGTTAATGAAAAATACATTTATTTTAGTTTTTATAATGCAATTTGCTTCTGGTCAAAATATCGAAAGCAGATGGATATTACCAATGTTTGAAGGTGACTCAGGAAACACAATGTATGAGTTTCTGGATGGTCTTCGATACGCTTACTATTGTGCAGATGATAATGGATGTGATTCAACTTATTGGAATTCATTGGATACCAGTGATGCCCTTCCTACCATAAATCCTTACACAGTAGAGGATAGTACACTATCCATTGATTTACATTTTGGAAATACAGCTACTTATACTATGGAATTTAGATGCGATGGTAAAGTGGTTGATTTTTATTATGATGAGGATGATAGTTGGGGAGGTCTCCATTCTACTATGTTAAGAGTTGGATTTGATATTAGTGAATGTGAAAATCAACGGGAGGTAGTTTTTACCAAGCAAGACTCTGCAGATTGGAATTTACCGGAGAATCAAGACCGGATAGCAGAAACTGTGTGGATTACGAGAAAGCATAATCAAAGTATTTTCAATATTGCTCACGAAGACGGATATTCTGTATCTAATGGTTCACCCTTAGGTACGCTATGGGCTAATAGCTCTACTGAAAATGCTCAGAGCAGTGACTTTACATCTTTTGTTACGATGCATGGAGGAAATCCGCAAAGCATCATAGATGATACTGTGTCACTTTATTTGCCTGATTATGAAAGATATTTTGATTTAGTTTTTTTATCTTTTTCAGGCGGGAATAGTGGAGGTGGTTTCTCATATATTAGAGAAGAAGTTTTTCCAACACATTTTGATACAGAGACAATTGAGGGGAAGTGGTTAGTCCCTTTATATGAAGGTGATCCAATAAACACGATGTATGAGTTTATCGATGGCTTACGATATACTTACTATTGTTCCGGTGATAATGGATGTGATTCAACTTATTGGAATTCCCTAGATACTAGTTATGCTATTCCAAATCCAAATCCCTATACCTTTTCAAATGATACTTTATCCATTGATTTATTTTTTGGAAATACTTGGCATCAATCTGTTACTTTTGAATGCGATGGAAATATAGTTTCCTTTAGTGATACGACATTCCACGAATGGTGGAGAGTGGAGTTGGATACTAGTGAGTGTGAAAATCAACAACTTGGGTTTTCAAAAATTACCAATATTCCTAGTAAGTTTAATCTAAACCAGAACTATCCAAACCCATTCAATCCACTTACAAATATAAGTTATGATTTAAAAGAAGATTCATATGTTAGAATCACTATTTATGATTTGCTGGGTAATGTGATAAATAATTTAGTTAAAAGCAACCAATCATCCGGTTACAATTCTGTCCAGTGGAATGCCACGAATTATCAAGGTCAATCCGTATCATCAGGAGTATATCTTTACAGTATAGAAGCAGGAGATTTTAGGCAAACAAAGAAGATGATATTGCTTAAGTAATATGATTCAAAAAATATAAAAGGAACTTTTTCATGAAAAAATATGTGACATTATTCATTCTCATTTATCAAACTGCTTTCTCTGATTGTGAGTATATGTATGGTCAATATTACTCGTATGGTGAAAATTTTGATCTAGAGGAGTATATATTTGGTGAGGATAATTGTTGTGATGAGTACTTTTTACCCATGTGCGGTGATGATAGAGTGTATTTCGAGAAAGAAGATTATGCTGACTTTACCGATCCTGAAAACTGGGACGTCATATCCAATAATGTTGCATTGACTAGAGGAGATATTCGTGGTTTATACAATCCTTTATTAGAGTCTGAATATATTCCAGGTGGCACTCCTTGGGAATTTGAAGGATTAGAGTATGGATCTCCCATTGGAACCCTATGGAGATTCGGCGGTCCTACCTTTGGTGAAAATAGTGCATCTGCTGTAGATCCAATTGTTTCTTATGACTCATGGTTTACATGGGGATGGTTTGGAGGTTCCTCATATTTAGTTGGAATGTATTCAACTGAGGATGATGCTTATTACGATTTTTATGTAACCAATTGGACATCAGGAAATGGTCCCGGATGGCCGGGACTTGGTGACGGAAATGGTGAAGGAAATGGTGGAGGATTTTCTTATTATCGTTCTGGGCCTATTAATCCTATCCCAACAATAACCAATATAGAAGACGTTCCTAATGATCAAGGTGGCCGTGTTTACATAAATTTTGATAGATCATTTTTGGACGTTAATGCTCATCCTCATGGTATTAATATGTACACCATACAACGATTTGACCCTCCTAATTGGGTAAGCTTAGGATCCATAGCAGGTCTTGGTGAATCCTCATATATTTATGAAGCAACCACTCTTATAGATTCTTTAGGACAAGGTAATGACTCTACCTCTTTTCGAGTTATTGCGCTTAACTACGTAATGAATTACACCTTTTACAGTGATGAATATAATGGTCAATCTGTTGATAATATACCTCCTGGTGTTCCAGAGGGTCTTGCTGTATCTTTAGAAAATTCCCAGGCTCTTCTAACTTGGTTTCCTAGTATAGATGATGACTTCCAATATTACAACCTGGAGAAGGCTACTGATGAAACATTTCAAAATGCTCAAAATTTTAATACAGCTCAAAATACGTTCATGGACTCTGATATTGAAGATGGTATGATGTATTTTTATCGTATAAGAGCAGCGGATTATTCAGGTAACTGGAGTGACTATTCAGAAGTTGTACAGCTATCAACTTTATCAAATGATAATGCGAACGTTGCAGAGCGATTTGTGTTACATCAAAATTATCCAAATCCATTTAATCCTAGAACCAATGTGCGATATGATTTGCCTGAAGAAGCTTTTGTAGATATCACTGTTTATGATATGTTTGGTAATACGGTTAAAACGCTAGTCGATGAGAAAATGAGTTCGGGTTTTAAATCTGTGCAATGGAATGCAAAGAATAACCAAGGTCAACCCGTATCTGCGGGGATGTATGTCTATACAATTGAAGCAGGGAAATTCAGGCAGACAAAGAAGATGATATTATTGAAATAGTTCTACCTTGTTTACAGTAAAAACCCCCACATTCGTGGGGTTTTTTATTTGTGGGATGATTGGTAAATTTTAATACTAAATTACATAAGAATTTTACAGTTTCAGTTGATATTAGTGGTTAGACCTAGTTTTAGTTACCGATCAAATGTCTAAGAGTAACAAGCTCAAGTGCATAAACCTTAGTGCATAAACCTTTTTTAAGTTGTCTGTGATCAAAATGATGGTACCGTCTAAAAAGATATACCCTTTACTCAGTAAAAATAATCAACAATAAAACTTTATTAGGATCTCAAAATGTACCAAAAAAAATTATTTACTAATAATATATTCAAAACAAATTTTATATTAATTATTACCATACTGTTTATTGCCTCATGTACTCAAAATCATATACCTGAAAAGTATTCAATAGACCAGTTTTATCAAAATAATCGAATAGGTGGAGGTGCCTTTTCTGATGATGAAACCAAACTTTTGGTTAGTAGTGACGAATCAGGGATTTTTAACGTTTATGAAATTGATATTGCTTCGGGGGAAAAAACACAGAAGACATTTTCGGAAAAGGAATCCTTTTTTGCAATTGATTATTTACCAGGTACCAATCATATTTTGTATTCGGCTGATAAAGGCGGTAATGAAATAAATCATATATATTTAATGTATGAAGATGGTAAGATTTCTGATCTTACTCCCGGTGAAAATGAAAAGGCAAGTTTTGCTGGTTGGAGCAAAGATAAAAAATCAATGTATTACATATCAAATAAACGAAACCCTAAGTTTTTTGATTTTTATAAAATGAAAATCGATACATGGAAATCTGAAATGCTTTACCAGAATGATAATGGAATTAATATTTCTGATATGTCAGAGGACGAGTCATGGTTTTCTTTTAGTCAAACTATTACGACTAGTGAAAATAAATTATTTCTCACAAATAGGATTGATAAATCTACGATTGAACTATCTGTAGAACCTGGTAGTTACAGTTCATCTGGTTTTAGTAACGATAACAAATATTTCTTTTTTATTACTGATGTGGGGGAAGAGTTTTCCTACTTAGTTAAGTATGAAATTGAAACAGGAAAAGAGGAAGTTCTATTCCAAACAAATTGGGATGTAATGTATAGCTATTTAAGTGAGAGTGAGAAATACCGGGTTACAGCCGTAAACGAAGATGGGAAAAACACTCTTTTTATTAAAAATTTAGTAAATAATTCAGATGTTTTTTTCCCTGCAATACCAGATGGAGACATAAAAGGAGTCAGAATCTCTAAAAGTGAAAAGAAGATTCGATTGACTGTAGGGACTTCAAAAAGTCCAAATAACATTTATGTGTATGATATGGGTAGTAAGAAATTGAAGAAACTTACCGAAACTTTAAATCCTGAAATAAATGCGAATGATTTGGTTGAGGCTGAAGTGGTTCGATACCCATCTTTCGATGGCCTTGAAATTCCTGCCATTTATTATAAACCGCTAGATGCAACCAAAAGAAATAAAGTTCCAGCTCTGGTTTGGGTTCATGGTGGTCCTGGAGGACAAAGCCGTACAGGATATTCATCTTTCATACAATATTTAGTAAATAATGGTTATGCTATCCTTGCTGTAAACAACCGTGGAAGTAGTGGATATGGAAAAACATTCTACAAAATGGATGATCTTAACCATGGAGACAAGGATCTAAAGGATTGTATTTGGGGAAAGAAATGGCTTCAAAATCAAGATTATATTGATGCAGAAAAAATTGGAATAATCGGGGGCAGTTACGGTGGATATATGACTATGGCAGCAATGACGTTTACTCCTGATGAATTTAAAGTTGGTGTTAATATTTTTGGGGTAACCAATTGGTTGAGAACATTAAAATCAATTCCTCCTTATTGGGAGTCTTTCAGGAATGCATTGTATAAAGAAATGGGTGACCCCACTACAGCTGACTCTGTTAGATTGTATGAGATCTCTCCTGTATTTCATTCTGATAAAGTAAAGAATCCAGTTATGGTACTTCAGGGTGCGAATGATCCACGTGTATTAAAGATAGAATCAGATGAAATTGTTGCGGGTATTGAAGCAAATGGAATTACTGTTGAATATGTTGTTTTTGATGATGAGGGACATGGATTTCGTAAAAAAGAAAATGAAATTGAAGCTTATGGAAAGGTTCTAAGTTTCTTAGAGACATATCTAAAGAATAATGTAAAAACTTTACAAAATAAATTGTAATACTTTACAAACGCTCTTTGATTCATAATAAAATATAGTTATGCGATATAGCACAGAATTATTCCAGTGGAAACCAAGATAAATTTAAAAATAAAAAATATTTTTCAGTTTGAGTTATCTCTTATAATTGCGTTACTCTTTTCATTTCTTCATGGTGCAGGAGTAATTCGCGGTCAAATAATTGATGGAATTAGTCAACTTCCACTTACACAAGCAAATATAGTAATTGAAAATAGCGAAATAGGAACAAGTTCGGATGATAATGGAGAATTTGTTTTGAAGTGTCCTGAAGAAGGCTATTATTCGATTTCAATATCATTTATTGGCTATAAGTCAAAAATTTTGTATGATATTTGGGTTAGGCCAAACGCATATGACTATCAAAAAATTCTTTTATATCCATCTGTTATTTTGCTAGATAATATAGTTGTAACGGAAAGTTATTTTGAGAAAAGTAGTTTAAACAGTTATAGTGTTGTAGGATTTAAAAATGATCAAATTCGTCGAGCACCTGGAGCAGGAGGGGAGATTACAAGGATTCTCAACTCTTTACCAAGCGTTGCAAGTGTTGGAGAAAATCGCCAAGACATAATGGTCAGAGGTGGTGGACCCAACGAAAATGGGTTCCTAATCGATAATGTATATATTCCTAGTATTTCTCATTTTAATCAACCGGATGGAAGAAGTAATGGCCCAGTAGGATTAATTAATACAGAGCTTGTAGAAACCATGGATTTCTATAGCAACGGTTTTTCACCTCAATACGGTAACAAACTTTCTAGTTTTGGTGACATATCATACCGAGAGGGGAACAAGGAATCTATTGAGGGGAATATCGGACTAGGATTAGGGGGAGCTGGCGGAGTACTGGAAGGCCCTATCACAAAAAGATCCTCATTCTTGTCTTCCTTTAGGATGAGTTACTTGGACATAATTTCAGATGCAATTAATGCAGGTGGCCTTCCTAGCTATAGTGATTACCAGGGGAAAATAAATTACAGACCTAATCCATACAGTAATTTCACTATTTTAGGTATTTTAGGTTCTAGTCTTTATGAAAGAAATGTTAAGGATGCCAGGAGTAATGGGGAGGATAGCTATGGATATGTTAAAAACGACCAGAGTACTTTAGGCCTTAATCACCGTTTTATTTGGAGCAAAAATGGGTTTTCAAATAGCTCTGTTTCTCTTACAAATCAAACCTCAAAAAATGATTTTTTTAATATTTATACTGATTCTACTTTGAATGCGGTAAACGATTTATATAAAACTTTTCACTTTAGAAATATTAATCAAATAAGAATTAAAGACAAAGTAAATACAGTAACTGGATTTGAGTACCACCATCGTGATTTATCTTATGATTTTACGTTAGATAATTTATATCTTAAGGACGATCTAATTTTTACAAACATTGCCGCTTTTTCAAATATTAGCTTCCCATTTAAAAGCATATCCAATTTTTCATTAGGAATACGATTAGAGAAATCTGATTTTGAGGAAAAAATAAATTTTTCCCCTAGAGTAAATATTGATTTTGATCTTCCATTGCAATTTGGGAAAGTAATTTTCAATGGTGGAAGATATTTTCAAAATCCTCCTGAAAAATATCTAGGACTTGTTGAAGATGATAACTTAGAAAGTGTAAGGGCTGAACAATATTCTTTTTCCTATGAAAAATTATTGAATGAAAGCACTAAGCTATCAGTTTCGATTTATAATAAAAAGTATTCACATGCTCCAATTGTCCTTAGTGATGATAGCACTGCGAGTCCTGCTTTTCTAATGGACAGAAGCATCACTTTTAATCAACTTATATCTGAAGGGAATGCAGAAGCAAGGGGAATTGAATTTTTAATTGAGAAAAAACGGGCAGAAAATTTCTATGGCCATTTTGGGGGTAGCTTATTTAATTCAATTTATGTGGATTATCAAGGTATAGAAAGGAATAGGGATAGTAATTATAAATATATTTTGAATTTAGTAGGAGGTTATAGACCAAATAATAAATGGGAACTATCCTTGAGATGGTCACTTTTTGGAGGGAAACCATATACTGAAATTGATAGAGAAAAATCTTTACTTTTTGATCAGGCAATCTATTTAACAGAAAAATATAATGAAAAGAAAACTCCTGTTTATCATAATTTATTTTTACGATATGAATATAGAAAAGTATACAAATT
This sequence comes from Fidelibacterota bacterium, assembly GCA_038365355.1. Lineage (GTDB taxonomy): Bacteria > Fidelibacterota > Marinisomatia > Marinisomatales > UBA1611. Next base: position 1,055 of record JAYPLH010000034.1, on the reverse strand, counting down.
CTGGAATGTAATTTCATATATTGAATTATGGAATGCCTATAATAGAAAAAATATTGAGACTTATATTTGGAGCAATTCTAAAAGAAAATTGACCGAAGTTACGTATTTTAGTTTTATTCCAGTGGGAGGATTTGAGATTGAATTTTAGTCTAGGAAATTGTTATAAATATATCCTCATATTTGAAGGGGTTTTTGTTTATGGGATGATGGTTAGATTTGGTAATGAAACTTAGTATATCGATTTGTATAGCCGTCGGTTTATTTGGATTAGTATTAAATTTTAAAACAACCAATCCATATTATAACCCTAATAAAACTCATCATACTTCTACTGGCTTCAAAAATCCTTACTTAGAACAAGATAATCAAAGGAAAAGTTTCAGTGATCTTTTTAAAATGATGGCTACTGAACGCCCAAATCCTAAGCCTCAAATAGAAAAAAACTTGAGTATAGATTCTCTGATTCAAAAGATTAATAGTAATAATAATTTTATAACATGGGTTGGACATTCTACTATGTTATTACATATCAATGGTAAAACAATTTTAACTGATCCAATTTTTTCAGATAGGTGTTCTCCCGTCCAATTTTTAGGTCCAAAAAGATATTCTTTTCCGACAATTGATATAGAATCGTTGCCAAAAATTGATTTAATTATCATCAGTCATAATCATTATGATCATTTAGATAAAAATTCTGTGAAAAATCTTGGCAAGGATCCTTTAACAGTATGGTATGTGCCACTTGGGTTAAAAAAATGGTTTGATAGACTTAATATAAAAAACGTGATTGAATTGGATTGGTTTGAAGAGAGAAAACAGGATAATGTAGAAATTATTTGTTTGCCATCTCAGCACTGGTCAAAACGGAGTTTATTTAGAAGTTTTGATACTTTATGGTCATCATGGTCTCTTAAAGTTGGAAACTTCAAATTTTGGTTTGCGGGAGATACAGGATATAATAAAATCCAATTTAAGCAAATTGGTGACGACTATGGTCCATTTGACTTAAGTGCGATTCCAATTGGTGCGTATGAGCCTAGATGGTTTATGAA
>JAYPLH010000262.1:0-2292 GCA_038365355.1 Fidelibacterota bacterium | reverse complement strand
CAAACTTTCAACAAAAATCTTATCTTGTATACTGTCTTTTCTAATTGCGTGATCCACATGAGCAACTATAATTTTATAAGTATTAATTGAATGTAGGGTTAATAACAGAACAGTTGAATCCAATCCTCCTGAAGCAGATACTATTATTTTATCATTTTTTTTCAAGTATCTTAGAGAAAAAAGTTTTGTTTTAAATAGATTTGTAAAAGGATCCTCTAAAATGTTTTTCTTATACAACCTATGTTCCTTTTTCAAATGTATTTACCAGAAAAAGCAATTTATTAAGCTTAAATCGTATTAAAAAATAACTTTGATAAACATTGGATTTTATCTAGATATGAATGCGGATATAGAAACCATTCAGCAGCAGAAATAGAACTTAAAATAGAGTTTCCATCTTGAGGAGTAAAACAAAAGCCTGTTATTTCATGATCATTTCTTACATGAAGTGTTTGTTCTACTACTACACTTTGATTCATTATTCGACCGAAATGACCATGATCTCTTCCAAAAGAGAAAACGCTGCTTGTAAGATCTTTATTTGTCAAAGAAATAAACTTATTATTGGACAACTTTTCTTTTACTTCATTTAAAGTGGTAGGCTCTTTTACTTTTATATTAAACCATAATACATGCATATATTGACTATTAACCCTCATTGCTGAAGAAAATAAATTTAAATCAAGACCTATAGTTGAAAATAAGCCTGCAGCATCTGCAGCGTGGTGAGATCCATAATTATCATTGACATGAGTATTAACCTGAGGTGAGGGAATAAAATTAGAAGGTTGGCTAATATCATTTGCTCGTCGAATACAAATATACTTACCTTCGATGAGATTTTCTGGATCCGAGGAAATACCAATCGTATTGGTTATACTAGAAATGTTATGTGTATTACAAGATACAACTTGAATAAATTTATCTTTTTGTGAAAGGGCTTTATCATTTATTCCCCTAGCATACTTTTTCCCAAATCCTTCTTCACTTCCTTGCGCCAAAAAACCCTTAACATTATTTTGAAGTTTTAAATAAAGTTCATTTTTATTTTCAATACCAACGCCTTTAGGTGTGCAATCAATAACTACCATTGACCTATTTATAGCTTCTACTGATTCTAAATCTGGATCCATACCAAGTTTTTTAAACTTTTTTTCTAGACCATCTTGTACACATAGCCTTGCCCCTCTTTCTACAAGATCTAAAATTTTAGATCGGTCATTTTTTGAGGGAGAATTTTTCGAAAAAGTAACTTCATCTATACCCAATTGTTTTTGATAATCACAAAGCAAACCAATTAATGGTTCACCTATAGTACCCGTTCCTACTATATGTATTATTTTACGTTGCAACGTTCATCTCTTTTTATTCAAAAACCTACAGTCTCCTGCCACTCTCCAAATTCATTTTTCATTGCTTCAATTATTTCCCCAATTGTAGCATGCTCTTTGGCTGCTAAAATAATAAATGGCATTAAGTTGTCACCATTTTTACAAGTATTTGTAATTTTTTCTAGAATCGAGTTTACATTTGTCTGACTTCTTTTCTTTTTCAAAATTTTTAATTGCTTAATTTGATTTAACCCAGCATCTTCATTTAAATTTAGAAGAGGGATATCAATTTCATCACTTTTATCCATAAACTTATTAACACCTACTACGATTCTTTTCACACTGTCAACTTTAGCTTGATATTCAGAAGCTGATCTGGAAATTTCTCTCTGAAAAAAACCATTTTCAATAGCTGGAATTACCCCACCTAATTTTTCAATTTCTAAAAAATAATTTTCTACATCATGTTCGATTTTGTCAGTTAAATGCTCTAAATACCATGATCCACCTAGAGGATCAACCACATTAGCCGTACCAGTTTCATACGCAATTAGTTGTTGTGTTCTTAGAGCAATCTCAGCTGATTTTTCTGTAGGCAAAGCAAGTGTTTCATCCATCGCATTTGTATGCAAACTTTGAGTCCCACCTAGCACAGCAGCAAGTGCCTGAAATCCAGTTCGGGCAATATTATTTTCAGGCTGCTGAGCAGTTAAACTGCATCCTGCAGTTTGGGTATGGAACCGAAGTTTCCATGATTTTTCATTTTTTGCCTTATATTTTAATTTTAATCTTTTTGCCCATATACGTCTTGCCGCTCTAAACTTTGCAATTTCTTCAAAAAAGTCAAGGTGCGAATTGAAAAAAAATGATAATCTAGGAGCAAAGTCATCAACATCAATCCCTGCTTTGATACCATAATCAAGATATGTAAATCCATCTGCCAAAGTAAATGCTAATTCTT
>JAYPLH010000261.1:0-2314 GCA_038365355.1 Fidelibacterota bacterium | reverse complement strand
AAATTTCAGCAACTACTGCATACTCGTCCATTCCAATTATTCTATGCCTTTCTCCCTTATATAACCTTATTTCATCTCCTTTTTTAAGGATTTTTTCTTTTCTTTCTACATCATCATGACTAGTAACTACTTTAATTTGACCATTTACTACTTTCCAAATTTCACTTCTTCTATTATGATACTGCCATGAAAGTCTTTTATTTGGAGATATAATTAGAATTTTTGGAGATAATTTTCCTGATACTTTAAGTTCTTCTGTATTTAAGCAATTAAAATAAATATCTGAAAAATTTTGAGCGTTATCTTCAGAAATAACAAAAAAACCACCCCAAGGCCTTTCTATATCTTTATCAACAATATTCAAATTTTGAGATTTAAGAGTTGATTTAGTGCTTTTAAAAATATCATCCATTGTCAGAAACTGCTCTCCCTTTTAAATCTTTCCAGTCCTCTTCAGGTCTTACTTCTAAATTAGTCTTCCACGCTGCTTCTAAAATATTCATTTTAGTTCCTTTTTCTTTTGCAAATGATATAATAGCATTAATATCTTTTGGAAAACATGTTCCACCAAAACCAAGCTTACCATCTGGTCCAGGAACATGTAAATGACTATCTCCTATTCTTTGATCCGCTGCAAATCCATGCATAGCAGTTTCCCAATCAATACCAATAATTTTACCAAGTCTATAATACTCATTCATTATTGATACTTTAGCTGCAAAAAAATTATTATTCATGTACTTAATATATTCAGCAGTAGTTGAATCTGTATGTATAAAACTTCTATTCATAAATCTTTGAGAAAATAAATTTTCACATTTTTGAGTTAGTAATTTATCTCCACCAAAAATTATCCTTGTTTGTGTAAGCATATCTAGCTTTGCAGTTCTTTCAGTTAAAAACTCAGGTGAAAAGACTATATCTAATTCTGTAAATTTATTTTGAAGTGATTTAGTGGATCCTGGTAAAATTGTAGATTTTATAATGTAAATAGGACCTTTCTTTGCACTTTCAAAAACATTTTCAATAAAAGAGAAGTCTTGAGAACCATCATTCTTCATAGGTGTTGGAACACAAACAAAAACAAAATCTGAGGATAATACATCATCTAAATTGTTTATAGATTTTAATGGATTTTTATCAAATATTTTTATCTCGCAAGTAGGACTAAATGCGAAAGCTTGACTTTCACCAACAAATCCATTCCCAATTATACCAACAGTAAATTTTTTCATATTCTATTAATATCTGCAAATTAAAAGCAAAACTTAATTAAATCAATAAAGAATACTAAGAATTATTATTTCTACTAACAAAGTTAGCCGCGTTTAAAAGAGAATCAAAGTCCCCAGAATCAAACCAAACGCTGTTTCTTTCCATATAAACAATTTCGCAATCTCCTTTTTTTAAGTAAAGATTATTTAAATCTGTAATTTCTAATTCACCTCTATTACTTGGCTTGAGATTTTTAACTTTATTGATTACTGAATTATTATACATATAAATTCCAACAACAATATAATTTGATATATTTTCTTTTGGCTTTTCATGAATTAATATTGGTTCATTATTTTGAATCTCTAAAACTCCATATCTATTGGGGTTTTTAACTTCTTTTACAAAAATCTTTGAAGGTTTTATTAGTTTTTTTTCGTGAATTGCCTTGGAATTAAAAAACAGATTGTCCCCTAAAATTAAACAAACATCATCATTTTGTATAAAATGTTCTCCAATTATAAGTGCTTCAGCAATACCATTAGGTTTGTTCTGAACTTTAAATTCAAAATTTACTTTAAAATCTTTATTATTAATAAGTAAATTTTTAAAATAAACTTGATCTTCAGGGGTAGTTATAATTAAAATATCTTTTATCCCAATTCCTAGAAGTGTATTTATAGGATAATATATCATTGGCTTATCATAAACCGGAAGTAATTGTTTAGAAATGGCTTTAGTTATAGGATAGAGCCTAGTTCCTTTTCCACCAGCAAGTATAATACCTTTCATAAATTTTCGTAAATATAAGAATTATCTAGACCAGGTAATGATTTGTCTTTAAAAGACAAAGTTATATCATCTGATTTTAAAGGTAATTCAATTTCTGTATTGCTTTTAAATAAATTAAATCCTGATTCTGAATTGTAATTATAGTAATTATCACATTTGTAGTTTAAAATAGTACCCTCTTCAAGAGATAAAAATCCATGTGCTAAGCCTTTTGGTAGATATAATAATTGATTTTGATTGAGTTCAATAAAGATAATTTTTTTAAAAGAAGAAGATGACTTTCTTAAGTCACAAATCACATCAATTA
>JAYPLH010000260.1:0-2335 GCA_038365355.1 Fidelibacterota bacterium | reverse complement strand
GACCCAACAGCCTTTCCCTTAGCTGCGAACACTTTCTATGTTAGTGGTCTTTCTATTGGATACGGCCTTACCGATAGGTTTATGATGACTTCACTCTTTGGATCTAATTTTTCTGGAGACCTTAACCTTCATGCTAAAATGCGTTTTTACCATAAAAAAAATGCAAGTAAAGAAGTTGCTGCTGCTTGGGGTGCTGGGATACACAGAGCATATCGCTCTAGCGGAATTACTGGAAAATACTCACAGGCTATTAATATTTCTGACAGTGGGGGACTGTTACTTGGACCTCTAAATGAAATGGATGGAAGTGAAGATAGCAGACCCGATTTAGGAATTGATGAAATAACGAATGATGAAGGTCGCCATCTCTATGCTCAGGCATATGTCGTGTTTTCTTCTAGAAGAACAAATCCTTCGGGGAGAGGAAAGGTCGGTTGGTCTGCTGGTGCAAAGATATCCAATGCTTTTATGAGCAGAAGTGAATTAATTAACAAAACGGTTACCATAGACAACAACGTGTACAATGTTTCATGGAGTGATGATGCAAAATACAAAATCCCATACCGAATCTGGGCTGGAATTGAATACGATTTAAGAAAAGACCTTAAGTTTTTAGCTCTCGCTTGGATTGATAATGGTTATAAAACCATGGACTTTGGTCCAACTTGGCAAGACTATATTGGAAGCGATGGGACAGCGATGTTCTCAATAGATTCTCCAAGAGGGTCACCAAGCCTTATCGATTTTGATTTTGGAATGCAATATGCGGTAAGTGAAACTTTTAGATTTGGTATTCATTTTCAACAACCGTATCTCGATTTTTACTGGGAGTTCTTCGAATTTTAGTTCAGATTATTATGAATATTAAAACAAAACTTTTTTTAATGAGTCTTGTCTTTTCTTTTACATATGGACAAAAGGAAGCAAACTCAAATGAAGTGCGGAATATTAGACTAGAGAACTTTAAAAACAACTACAAAGGACAAACTATTCGCTTTACAGACCAAAACTCAAGGGTTGTAGAGGGTGTTTTAATGGAAATAACAGACACCGATTTTGTGATTTCAATAAACAATTCAGCCGCATTTTATAGCCATGAAAATGTTGACTTTGTCTACCTACCTCCCGTTTCTGAAGACTTCTACATAACCGCCAGTATTTCCATTTTAGGTGGGATAGCCGGTTATGTGGCGATGATTATAGCACATCCATATCCAAAAAAAGGCGCTCTCGGAGCTGTTGGGACCTTGGGAACTGTTTTGGGTTTTGTTGTAGGTAAAAACACTTTTTATAAATCTCAAAAGATTGACATCTCCGGAAGACTTCGTGGTTAAAAAAGTTTTTACTATATATTTATTTGCGATTTCTTTTTTAGCTGGACAAAGCTTAGTACAGGTAAAACTAAAAAACGGAACAATAGTAGATGGTGAGTTTATTGGTACTTACATGGAGCATGTTCATCTACTAACTGGTGAAAACATTAATTATTTCAAATGTGATGATATTCAATCTGTAACAAAACCTGGCTACATCAACCTTCTTGAATATGATTGTAGTAAAAACACCGTTTCTGCAGACATCCTTTTTCCTCCACAGCTTAATCCAATGACTGGGGAGTGGGAAACAATCATACCCGATGTTTTTAATCCTGAAAAAAGCAAGGTTTTAGCCATAGAAGAAAAAAAACTAGCTATACAAAAAAAACGTACTTCAAAAAACAAAGAAGAAGAAACACTTACCAAAAATAACGAATGGGAAACCTTAACCATATCCAAAGAACAATTAGAAAAAACTAAAAATACCTTTCAAGAAATCATTAGTCCAAAAATAAATTCAACTATTTCTGGTGCATTTTATGAAGATGCCAAAGAAGAACCCAAAAAAAAGAAAGTTAAAGAAAAATTAACAACGTATAATTACAAAGATGGCGCTGTAAGTTTTTCTGAAGATGAAATACGTAGGTTTATAAAAAAGGAAGTTCGTAAAGAACTACGAAAAGCCCTTCCATATGAAATAAAAAAGCACAAAGAACAACGACAAAACAAACTTTTCCAAAATATTCTCCTTGGATGTGGGGCATGGTTTCTTTTTATGATTATGCTTTCTTAAAAATGAAACATTCCCCTCTTTTACTTATTTTACTTTTAACCTTTGGATATCACAACAATGCATACGGAAATGGAAGTTATACTCTAGTTCAAAATGGTGAAAATCCTTTTTTAAATGAAATTAATGATGCTTATCATTTTATTGTTTCTAGGAGTATAAGGTATAACTTTTTCAAACCCTCTTCTCAAAACTATCATCCTGTTTCGCTTCTTCCACTTTTGCAAAA
>JAYPLH010000033.1:0-13398 GCA_038365355.1 Fidelibacterota bacterium | reverse complement strand
ATCATATCTACCTGTCATATGTAGACCCAATGCAAAGGACTTATCAACCCCTTCCGGCTCATTCTCTAGTACCCACCGATGTGGAGAAAATGTGAATTCCATTTTATTTCGATAATTATAAGTTTGTTCTGCTTTTATCTTTCCATGTAATGAAAATTCTGAAAAGCCTCCTAACCTATGAAAAGCATCCTCTACCTGATTCGCTTTTTCAATTATCTGTTGATCATAAGAAAGACTTTGAACCTTGCTACATACATAATAGTGATTACAGCGAATTTTTTCAGCATAGTTAGATTTTTCAACCACCTCTTTAACAGTCCCTTCTGCGTAACCCTTTCTTTTTTTATATATACGAGCAATTATTTTTTCACCAGGGATTGCACCTTTAACAAAAATTACAAAGTTATTGATCTTAGCTACACCCATCCCTCCGTATGCCAGCGACTTTATATCCAATTCAAGTTCAACACCCCGCTTAATAGTTATTGGTTCACTCATGAAATAATTTCAACTCCCCTACTCGTTCCAATACGGGTAGCACCTGCCTCAATCAATTTAAGAGCTTCATTTTTAGTTTTAATTCCTCCACTAGCCTTAATACCCACTCGATCACCAACCAGTTTTTTTATTAGCCTTACATCTTCAAGAGTCGCTCCTGAGGAAGAAAACCCGGTTGAGGTTTTTACAAAAGCTGCCCCACTCTCCATGACTATATTACAAGCTAAAGCTTTTTCATCTTGATTCAATAAAGAAGTTTCTATTATTACTTTCACACAATTACCATCTGCAGCTTCAACAACTTTTTTAGTTTCATTTTTTACTAAATCTAATTTTCTTTCTTTTAAGAAAGCGATATTCATTACCATATCTATTTCGTCTACACCCTGAAAAATTAAAAATCGTGCCTCTGCATATTTCATTTCCTCAGAATCTGCTCCAAGAGGGAAACCGACTACAGAACAAACCTTCGGATTTTCATCTTTCAAAATTGATTTTGCATATGATACATAAACAGGGTTTATACATACAGAAGCAAATTTATATTGGACTGCTTCTTTGCACAAAATTTCTATATCCGAATGCAATGCATCAGGTCTTAAGTTCGTATGATCAATAAGGCTAGATAAGCTATTCACTCAAATTAAACTTTTTATCTTATCAATTAACTCTAGCGCTTGATTTTTATCTGGAGCCTCAGCATAAATACGAATAATGGGCTCTGTGTTCGACTTTCGAAGGTGAACCCATTTATCTTCCCATATGAACTTTATTCCATCTAACGTATTTTTTTCTGCGTTGTTAAAAAGATTGACTGCTTTTTTTATAATATCTTCAGCATCGATCCCTTTAATATTTACTTTATCTTTTACTATTACAAATTGAGGCAGTGATTGATGTATAGCACTAATAGGCTCACTGGATTGAGACATCCTATTTAAAACCATAGTAACTCCAACTAATGAATCTCTCCCTAGATGACATTCACGTAGGATAACACCACCATTCCCTTCTCCTCCAAGATTTGCATTGACTTCATTCATTTTATTCACAACATTAATTTCCCCAACCGCGGAACGCACTACTGAACTTCCCTTTAATTCAGCCAGTTTATCCAAGGCAAGAGAAGAAGAAAGATTCAGAACAAACTTCTCAATTTGATTCATTTCCTTCAGATATCCATCTGCAGCTAATACAATAGTATATTCTTCTCCTAAGGGTTCCCCCTTTTCATTAACAATTGCCAATCTATCTGCATCTGGATCTATTGCAAAGCCAACATGAGCATGGTGCTTTTTTACCATTTGACTAAGATCCACTAAGTTTTCAGGCAACGGCTCGGTTCCCCTAGTAAAATTTCCATTTGGTTCACAATTTAATTCAATGACTTCGCAACCTAAAGCCTGCAACATAGCTGGAAGAGCATCCGATCCTGCACCGTTAACAGAATCAATAACAACTTTAAATCTTTTCCTTTGAATTCGATTTAAAGAAATGCATTTCAAACTAACACAAGAAATTAAATGTTTTTGTACTGCATTCTTTTCTTGCCATATGATTCCTGGCTCTTGGGCGGGTTTAATCGAAGGGTCTTTATCAACAATTTCAAAAAGATTTCGGCAATCATCTGGATGGAAAAAAGTACTATCTTCTCTAACAAATTTTAACCCATTCCATTCTATCGGATTGTGACTTGCGGTAACTATAAGACCTCCAACTGCTTCTGTGCTGTGAACCATAAACTGAACTGTTGGAGTTGGTACAATACCGCAGTGGATGACAGTTCTACCAAGCTGAACTAACTGCTCACACATCGATTCTAAAATTAAATCACCGCTAGGACGACTATCTCTACCTACAACAATTACACCGTCAGGAAGGTATTTATGCATCGCTTTTGCATATACGACTGAATCTTCTGGTTTTAGGTGAGTTTTAACTAAACCTCGTACTCCAGAAATACTACGAATCAACATTTTTTATTATTTTTGTATAATCTTAGAGAACTATTAGAAAAAATATTTAAAAGGTAAAGCTCTGAATAACTCAGAGCTTTACCTTCCCCATCGGGGATTTTATTTACGGCGTCTTTTACGACGAAAACGATTCGCACGCGGATCGTTTCTCAACGCCTCAATCCTAGCCAATCTTTTAATTCTTCTTACTGTCTTTTTTCTGGCCTCACGTTTTGCATCACTTGGCTTCTCATAAAAAGATCGATTCCTGATTTCCCTTAGGACACCAGCTCTCTCCCACATTTTTTTAAAACGCCGAAGAGCTCTTTCGAATGATTCTTTTTCATTTACTTGGACTTCTACCACTTAAATCACCTCCAAAGTGTAGTTTGTGGTAATATTAAAATAATTTGCATTATAAAAAGCCGGCGATATTAACCGTATAAGTAATCAGTTACAAGGATTAAACCAATGAAGCAAATTCCTTAATAGTTAATGTCTCTGGCCTTCTTGTAAAGTTAATTCTTTTTTTTGCCGCAGTCGGAATATCCCATCCCTTTAAAGTATTACGTAACATTTTCCTCCGCTGAGAAAATGCAGCTGATACAAGTTTATTGAAGCGAATATACTTTTTATCGTCAATAAGCGCTTCTTCTTTTTTAGAAAACTTTACAATAGCTGATTCTACTTTAGGCTTGGGAATAAAAACATCCGGCTTTATTGTAAAACAATGTTTTATATCTAAATAAGCACCAACTACAACGGTAAGGCGACCATATGCTTTGGTTCCGACTTTTGCACATAATCGATCTGCAACTTCTTTTTGCATCATTATAAAAGTGTCGCTCCAATAATCTAATTGCTCAATCAGCCAAAAGATTATTGGTGAAGTTATGTTATAAGGAATGTTACCAAAAATCCGCACTGGATTATTCATAGGCAAGGCATCAATGTTCTGATTAAGAATATCTCCATGCACTATTTTCAATCCCTTAAGGGCTGGTTTTTGTTCTAACACTTTGATTAATAATGGATCAATCTCTACAGAAACAAGATTTTTTACTTTCGGGAAAATTCGATCTGTCAATGCTCCTTCTCCTGGACCAATTTCTAAAAAGTTATCATCTGCCTTGGGCTCAATTGTTTTTACTATTTTTTCTAATAGATTTGTATCCGTTAAAAAATTTTGCCCCCATTTTTTTCTAAAAGGGTGACCACTATATTTCTTTTTATGATTCAAAGATTAAATAACTTTGAGGCGTTTTTAGTAGTTTCAGTAGCAATAATCTCAAATGGCAACTTAAATATTTCAGAAATTTTTTCTGCTACAAACCTTGCTCTGCCTGGTTCATTAGGTTTACCCCTAAAGGGGACAGGACTTAAATATGGGCAATCAGTTTCAACAAGGATACGGTCAAGAGGTAATTTCCCTACAAATTCTGGAAGATGACTATTTTTAAATGTTATGTTCCCAGAAAAGGATATATAATATCCTAGTTCAATTAATTTTGTCGCAGTGTCTTCCGTGCTTGAAAAACAATGTGCAACACCTACAACACTTGGGAAATCTTTTAATATGGAAAGAACATCATTATCAGCGTCTCTATTATGAAATATAACTGGCATATTTAGATCTTCGGCGATCTCCATTTGAGCTCGAAAAACCTCCTTTTGAACTTTAGGACTTGATATATTTCTAAAATAATCTAGTCCCATTTCGCCTACAGCAACCATTTTATCATTCTTCATAAAATTATATATTTTTTCTCTGTAACCATTTGGGGCATTTTTTGAATCATGTGGATGAATACCTACCGATGCATAAATACTTTCATATTTTTTACTAAGCTCTAAACACTCATTTGCATCATCTAAATTAGTTGCAACACAAATAAACCTGTTAACTCCTAAGGTTTTTGCTCTTTCTAAAACTGAATCTAAATCAGTTTTTATTTGATCATAAAAAAGGTGACAGTGAGTATCCGTTAGCATTGATATGTTTTTAATTTTAATATGTAATACAAAGGTAACTTGAAATTATAATCATCTAGTTTGTGAAACTTGTTTCTTTTATAATTATATTTTTAAGATACTGACCTTACATTTAGTAATTCAAATAATGCTCAAGATACTCTTATATTACATCTATTTAATAGAAAAATGCCAAGCTCTGAAGTTTAGAACGCTCAATATATTCAATACTTCTATTATAATTTTCAAGCAGGTCCCTTGCTATAAAATAATGTTAATCGCAAATTAATTAGTCTACTTATTCAAATGAGTTTTTACATACAGTCCTTGTTCATCGCCATACCAATATTTTTTATTTTAATAATATTGGAATGGATCGCATCAAAGAAGATTGGAAAAAAGGTAAATAGATCTACAGATGTTATTTCTAGCTTGAGTTCAGGAATGTCTAATATTACCAAAGACAGCCTTAACCTTGGTGTTGTACTTATAAGCTATGGATGGCTTGTTAAACATCTTACTGTCTATAAATTAGAACCACTCTGGCTTGCAACTTTGTTTGCATTTATAATTCAAGACTTTACTGGATATTGGATGCACAGGCTGAACCATCGAGTAAATATTTTTTGGAATCGGCATGTTATTCATCATAGTAGTGAAGAATTTAATTTATCCTGTGCGCTTCGTCAGAGCATATCAGAGACAGTACATTTTAGCGCATTACTTATGATCCCTGCGGCTTTCTTTGGAATCCCTGCAGATATTTTTTCTGTGTTAGCTCCTATTCACTTGTTTATGCAATTTTGGTATCACACTAGACTTATACATAAAATGGGGTTTCTTGAAAAAATTATAGTGACGCCATCGCATCATAGAGTACATCACGCAATTAACCCAGAATACATTGATAAGAACTATGGCCAAATACTTATTCTCTGGGATAAAATATTCGGTTCTTTTCAAGAAGAATTAGATCATATAAAACCTGTGTACGGCATCCTAAGACCTGCAAAAACTTGGAACCCGATCCTAATAAACTTTAAACATCTATGGCAATTAATCCAAGATGCATATTATACAGAAAACATATGGGATAAATTCCGCATTTGGTTTATGCCTACAGGATGGCGCCCTGAGGATGTAAAATTAAAATTTCCTATCGACATCATTCAAAACCTACAAGAGCATAAAAAATATCATACTGCTATTTCAAACTCCTTTATAACATGGTCTTATATTCAGCTAGCTGTAGGAACATTTTTCATGTTCCACTTTTTTTCCATTCTCCATCAACAAGAATCTACTTTAAACTATTTTTATGGGATTTTTATAATGATTCACATTTTCTCATTCACACTCGCCATGGATCAAAGTAGATATTTGATTTTTGCTGAAATTATTAAATTATCTTTTAGCCTAATTCTTATCTTTATACAAAAATTTTCCTGGTTTGGGTTACAAGGCAATAGTATTTATTTGATTCTCTTTTACTTGATTATTTCAATAACATTTACGATATATTTTTCACAGAAAGATAAATTAATATTAGAACCTACATAAATGGAAAGATATACAATCTCTAGACATTTAAAATATTTTCTATTTTTTTTTATCATTTATTTGTTTAACTGTGACTCCAAAAAAAGTTCTTTGTTCTTTGATCCAGAGCTAGAATATCCATCCTACCTACCAACTAAAACTGATATAATTATTTCACGTGAAAAGTATATTGATCAACTGCAGGGATTTTGGCTTGGACAATCTATTGCAAATTGGACAGGCCTTATTACAGAAATGGATAAAGTTAGTCCTCCTTTTTATACTGATGAAGATTGGGGTGGGCCTGATCAGAAAAACATATGGGGGCATTATATTTCTCCTAAAGATACAATAATTGATTTTTATATAATAAATACAGGAACACCATGGGGAGCTGATGACGACACTGATATAGAATATATGTATCAACATTTATTAGATGAAAATAATGTCAGTGTTTTATCTCCAGAACAAATTAAAGAAGGATGGCTAAATCATATATATTCAAATGAAAATGCACCATCAGGGGAAAATTATCTGTGGGTATCAAATGAAACTGCATACTATCTAATGATGGAAGGAATTTTTCCTCCAGAAACAAGCAATCCTAATCTTAACTCAAATTATTCAATGATAGATGCACAACTTACTACTGAAATTTTTGGTGTTCTTTGTCCTATCAGAAATGACATTGCTATGAAAATGGCTCATTTGCCTATTCGAGTAACTGCTAAACTTAATTCTGAGTGGGTATCTAAATTTTATGTTTCCATGCACTCACTTGCTTCAAAAGTAGATTCTAATCTAAATATGAAAGATCAGATTGAATGGCTTGCAAAAGAAGCTCGGAAAACGTTACCTAACGATTCGTATTCTGCAAAAATATTCGATCACGTTCGAAAATTATATCTAAAAAATCCTGATAAAAACAATTGGGAAAAAACACGTGATCAGATTTACGAAAGGTATCAATTAAATAGCAATGATGGATATACCTATAAAAATCCTTTTGATTCAGGAATTAACTTTGCAGCAAGTCTAATTAGCTTATTTTATGGACAGGGTAATTTAAAACGAACGATACAAATAGGCACCTTAGCAGGATGGGACTCTGATAACCCAACCGCTACTTGGGGTGGATTATTAGGATTCATATTAGGTAAGAAAAAAATTATGAAAATATTTAACAATTATAATATATCTGATGATTATTGGATACATCGAACAAGGAGAAACTTCAAAGATAGGACACCGGGTACTAAAGGAGAAGATACATTTGAATTTTTAGCAAAGAGAGCAATATTTATTATCGACCGAGTAGTAATTGAAGAAATGAAAGGAGGGGTAGATTTAGAAAAAAATTTTTGGTATATACCAAAAACAAAATAAAAAATCTATTTTAATCTAGGGAAAAGAGGAGAATGCTTTTTGAGCTTTGCTCCAATACTTAATCCACCCCAATGATAACTATATTTCTCACTGCTCAAAGCATCTAATAAAATTAATGTACGATTCGGCATAACTGGTGATAATAAGACAGCACCTATTCTTAGAGCTTCACCTGCTGTATATAATACTCTACCTGCATTCACTTTATCCTCTTTAACCATCTTCCAAGGTGCATTTTTCTCCATGTATTTATTCACATTCCGTATAAATTGCATAATTTCTTCTATCGCTTCATTGATCTTCATATCCCCAATTAATTTCTTCACCAAAATATTTAGCTCTTCACTTTTGGACTTAATAGATAACTCTTGATCAGAAAGTTCACCCGGGTCAGGAATTTCGCCGGCATAATTTTTATGGATCAATGTAGTAACACGACTTAAAAGATTGCCAAAATCATTTGCTAAATCGCTATTATATCTTTGCATAAATGAATCAAAAGTAAAGTTCGCATCTTGCCCAACAACCATCTCTCTCATTAAATAGTATCGTACAGGATCAACACCATAGTTATCTATGAGATCCATCGGATTAATAATATTGCCTAAAGACTTACTCATTTTCGAATCCCCCATTAACCACCACCCATGAGCAAAAATTGATTTAGGCAATTCGATTCCTGCGGACATTAACATCGTAGGCCAATATACCGCATGAGTTGTTAAGATATCCTTGCCTATTAGATGATATGAGGCTGGCCATAAGCTTTGAAAAAGATTTTTATCACTAGAATATCCTGCTGCAGTTATGTAGTTAATAAGGGCGTCAAACCAAACATACGTAACGTATTTATCGTCAAATGGAAGTTCGATCCCCCAATTTAATCGTGATTTTGGTCTAGAAATACATAAATCATTTAATGGCTTTTTCAAAAAACCTAAAATTTCATTTTTTCTATGATTAGGTTGAATAAAATTTGGATTTGAGTTTATGTGCTTTATAAGTTGTTCTTGGTATGCACTCATCTTAAAAAAATAATTTTTTTCTTTCAATTTTTTTATATCTCTAAAAGCTCCTGAATCGGCTTCTTTTTCAGTAATAAATCGCTCTTCAGAAACCGAATAAAGGCCTTCATACTCTGCTTCATATATGTCTCCATTATCCATAACAATTTGAAGAATTTCCTTTACAACTTTCCTATGCCTCTCCTCCGTTGTTCGAATAAAATCATCATTTGAAATATGTAATTTTTTCCACAGACTTGTAAATCGAGGAGCCATTGTATCGCAATGCTTTTTAGGCTCAACACCTAATTTGCTAGCAGCTTCTTGCACTTTTTGTCCGTGTTCATCAAGACCAGTCAAGAAAAATGTATCTCCTTGAGATTGTCTATTATACCTTGACAACACATCTGCTAAAATTGTAGTGTATGCATGGCCAATATGAGGCTTGTCATTTACATAATAAATAGGAGTAGTGATATAAAAATGCTTCTTCATTGTTTAAAATGTTTTTGAATTTCTAAAAGAAGATTAATCAGAACTAATGGCATATAATAATTATTTTTAACAGCTTCCATTGGTTTTTCTAATTCATAAATAATAGAACAAAAATCTGCATTTGGATTCCTTTTTATAAAAATTTTCATATCTTCTACAAAAGAAGTCTTATGGAGGACATGGTCAATGTTTTTGGTTAATCTATTTGCCGCCTGAAACCATATTTTTAGCATATTAAAATGAAAATAAAATTCTGATTTATTTTGCTTTGAATACCTAGAATATGTATTGATCAACTTTCTCCATTGCCCTGGATCTTCTTCAGAAATAACTTTAACAAGTGAGGAGATAGAACTCATATTTTTTTCTAAAGGCTGAGAAATTAAAAGTTTTGCCTTATGTACATCCCCTTCACTTAAACCTATTACAAGAGGGACATGGGCTTTTTTAACTTTGTTTATGCTGCACCATTCTTCTAAATATTCATTATTTAATCTAGGAAAAGCTATTTTTTGACACCTTGATAAAATAGTTGGCAATAACAACTCCATATAATCAGTAACCAGAATAATTGTAGTATTTGATGGTGGCTCTTCTAAAATTTTTAAAAATGCATTTGCAGCTTCTCCTTGTCCAGAATTTAAAAGGTGAGCATCAAAAACTAATACGATTTTCCTACCAACATTTTGTGTTTTCAGATAAAGAGTCCTTCGTAACAACCTAATCGATTGAATTAAAATTCTATTTGCATTAGGAAGTTGGATTTTGTGAAAAGGATTACTGGCCTTTTTTTTTATATTATCTGTAATAATATCAATATTGCTCTTTTCAAATTCATCCATACTATCAACAGATTTTTTTTTCATTACAGGTAATGGGAAAACCAGATTTATATTTTCATGTTGCAAAATTTCAGATCTTTTGCACGATGGACAATTTCTACATATAGAACCTATTTGCTTCTCACAATTAAGCATTTGTGCAAACTTTGTTGCAATATATTCTTTTCCGCTACCCGAAGGCCCATGGAATAAATAGGCACTTCCTAGACGGTGAGAGACTGCTATTTTTTTTAGCTGCTCCCATACCTTTGCTTGGGCAGACAACAACCCAAATCTACTTATTTTTTTCTTAACCATTTTTCTGGATCTAGCTTTTGTCCCTTACCCCAAATTTCAAAATGTAACTTTGATCCATTAATTGATCCTGAATCACCCATGTATGCAATTACATCCCCATTTCGAACCTGACTATCAACATTAGTTTGAATATTAGTTACATGGCTATAGACTGTGTAAAACCCACCACCATGATCCACGATAATTGTTGTACCATATCCGCGGATATATGTTATTGTAGTAACAACCCCCCCTAATACTGTTCTAATTGAAGACCCTGGCTTACCTTTAATATCTATACCTGGATTCTCTGTTGTTGTTTTTAATTTTGAATTCCATTGTCTGCCAAATTTTGAAATGATTCTACCATCTGCCGGCCATGGTAATTGTCCTTTTAGTGCTTTGAAACTCTTTGTTTTTAAAGTCTCTTGTTGCTGACGAATTCTTAGTTCTCTTTCAAATCTAGCTTTGTCTTCTAAAACCCTCTTTATGATTTTTTCTAACTGTTGGATTCCTTCCTCTTTTTCACTAACATAGCTTGTTAAAGCATTTTTATCATTCCTTATCCTGTTTAATTCTTTTTCTCTATTGATACGCATATTTCTATAAGAGGTAATTTGTGTTTGCTTATCTCTTTTCAAGTTTAAGTTGTCTCTCAATACAACTTCCAGCTCCACTTTTTGTCGGCTAATATCTACAAGTAATTTTTCAATCTTTTTTGTTAATTTTTTTTCAATATTTGAAATTAATTTAAGGTAATGCGTACGATAAATAGCTTGCCGCCAAGTTGTTGAAGAAAACACTTTTTCTAAATCAGTAAGATTCCCTTTTTTATAAGCTTTCAGGACTCTTTGTTTATAACGGGCTCGCAAAGATTCCAATTCATTCTCATTTTTAAGAATATCATTTTTTAGTTGATAAATTGTTTTTCTGGCTTTTTCCTCTTCATATTTCAAGGATTGGATTAATTTATTAGTAAGACTAATCTCTTTATCAATCGAAGATAATCGATTTACAGTAGACCTTTCACGAGATTCTGCTGTTTTTATTTTTAGACGTAATTGCTTTAATTCTGTTTTAAGAGCATTGATTGCATCATTCTGATAACGTAATTCTTCATCATAGTCCCTATCATCGGATTGCCCGAAACTATCCACAGGATAGAATAACAATATAAAAATAATTATTCCAAAAATTCTCATAGCACGAAAGTTACTTGGTAAATATTTTGAAAAGGGGAAAATAGTAGCTAAGCATTTATATTTTTTCAATTTTGAATAGCTTGAAATTATGGAATGATAACTGCAATGACTTTTGATTTGTAAAATAAATCCATAGCTGAGTATCGGCTTCAGTCCCATCTAAACCATTTATCCTTTCATGTGGCGCGCCAAGTAATGCTTCAACTTCTGGTAAAGATTGACCAATCTCTAACTTTTTTGAACGCGCAAGCATTTGTTGCATTCTTCCTTTTTCCATCTTCTTATCAATAATTTTTCTTGATTTAAATTCATCATAAGCTTCTAACTTTTCTTTTAAATCGGCTAAGAGTTTTTCATTTTTAGTCCCAATACCTCCTGCAAGCTCCCTAGCATCTTCTAAAGCACTTATTGCCAACTGAACTTCTTCAAATTCATCTGCCTTTCTTGCTATGTTTGCCATTTTAACTCCAGCCTTATATTGCAAAGATTTTACTTCAAAAGTTAAGTCTTGATTTAATTCAAGCGCTTCAGAATATTTTCCCATAGCTCGTCCAATAAAACCTAAATTTTGAAGTTCTTTTCCTTGCGACAAAACCACCCAAGATTTAAACCTACGCAACTCTTTTTTACCTTGAGTTGAAAATAAAGATACTTTCTTTACAATTTCATATGCTTCAGCATATTGTAAATCATTTAATATTTTTTCAGCATCTACCATCCAATATAATGCTAATTGTTCAATCTTCCCTGAAAGCAGCTGAGTAATAACTGAATCATTTTTTACTTTTGAAAGTGCAAATTGATACATATTTAGCGCTTGTTCTCTTTTATTTGATTTTTCCAAAACCACACCTTTTCTCATAAGCATATAGGGTATTTTATATTCACAGTCAGCAATATATTTTTCAGCCCTATAACGATTTGTATGAGATGGGTAAGCAGCAATAAAATTATTAAATTTCTTTAAGGATTGAGAATAGTCTTTCCGGTAATAATCAGCTTTGGCTTTATCTCCTACAGTTTTTCTCCCTCCATAAAAAGTTGCTAATGTTAGATAAATGCCAAAGTTTTGTAAATCGAAATTTTTAATTGGAGAAATATTTTGAGGATCATTAATTGTACCAATCTTGGTATAAGAATATCTTAAATCCAATCCGACCGAGAATTGATTCGACAAACCTGGGTCAAAAATAAAACGTGCGCCTAACGCACTTGCAGAAGAAGTCCCAGACCCTAATATTTTTTTATCCCAAACTTCCTCGTCTCTATCAGGAGAATAGAAATATGTAGATGCAATTCCATATGAATGTCTAAAATTTATATACCATTTATCAAATGGTTGATATTGAAAGTGACTAGTCAAAAAATACTCAGTTAACTTTGGAGAAAAAAAATATTCTCCTCCCCAACTTGAATTCACCTGAGACCATTGATCTGATGGCAATTTTGCAGGGTATAACAAACTACTTGTTCTGTATGAAACCCCAGTTAGGACATTTAACCAACTTGATCCAATTATATAATGCGGAAGATTGAAAAGCCCAACATCAATTTCTAGAGACGTACCCCAAATGTTATTATTGGATATAGGTATGGGGTCTAATGATGTTTCTACGTCGCTCTCAAATTCAATATTTTTGGGTTCGTCTTGAATAGAATTGCGAGTTAAAGATGATAAAACCCAAGAGCCTGTTCTTTTTCCTGTTGCTCCAACTCCATACCTTACTTCAAAAGGTAACACATTAATAGGAGCAGAAAATTCTCTTGAAAAAAACCATTTATTAATCCAATATCCATCTTCGTATTTTGAATCACTATCAAACTTAATTAACCCAAAAAAGAAAGAACGTGGTTCTTTTTCTTTAACTTGTGCTGATAAACCATACAAAATAAAAAAATAAAAAAAAATTTGTCTATTTTTATTTAACAACATAAATAACCAAAAATTTAATACCTCTTCAATATTTTACAGCAAGTGCCAACCAAAAACTACCTAATTTTGCTAGTGAATATTTATGGAACATATATATTTAGATTAACTTTAATATGATATGATTAAATCAATTTACTTTATCGTTTTCCTTTTGGGAAGTATTTATGGACAAACATTCCAAATCGCCAGAATCCAGTACGGCGGAGGGGGCGATTGGTATTGCGATCCAAGCAGTCTACCAAATTTGTTAAATTATTTAAATAATAATACCCCTATTTCAACTTATCCAGAAGA
>JAYPLH010000032.1:0-13647 GCA_038365355.1 Fidelibacterota bacterium | reverse complement strand
GGTTGAGGGTATTGTCGATAGCATTGCTGACCAATTATGCAGCTGGGATAGGTAAAGATATTTTATCTCACAAAGATGTTATAGAAGTTGCTTCACAATCTAAAATAAAACTAATGAATTTATTGTCAGGTGTAATAAAAGGTGTTAAAGAATGAATATTCGAAATGAAGTAAATTTAATTAAAGATCAAATAATTAGTTGGAGACGATATTTTCACGAAAATCCAGAACTTAGTTTTAAGGAATTCAATACAGCCGAAAAAATCAATTCAGAATTGAAATCTATGGGTCTTAAGCCAAAAACTAAAGTTGGAAAGACTGGAGTAACTGTCGACTTAAAATTTGGAGAAGGTCCAGTGATTGGATTTCGGGCTGATATGGATGCCTTGCCTATTCAAGAAACAAGTGGTTTACCTTTCACATCAAAAAATGATGGAGTGATGCATGCCTGTGGACATGATGGACATATAGCTATGCTGTTAGGGACAGCTAAAATAATGAGCCAAAAAAACAATCAATATCAAGGCACTATTCGATTTATATTTCAACCTGCAGAGGAAGGTGCAGGCGGGGCTAGGTATATGATTGAGGATGGTTGTTTAGATGGGTTGGATGAAATTTATGGTATTCATGTGTGGAATTATCAACCTTTTGGAGAAGTAGGAATTAAGTCTGGTCCAGTTATGGCATCTGCTGATATGTTTGATATTAAGATAAAAGGAATTGGTGGACATGGAGCAGCCCCACAAGGAACTGTAGATGCAATTATTGTAACATCTCATTTAATTCAAGCATTGCAAACAATTGTTAGTAGAAACACGAATCCTCTAGATTCAACAGTTGTTTCTATAGGAAAAATAAATGGGGGTCATAACTTTAATATTATTGCTGATGAGGTAAATCTTTCAGGAACTACTCGTGCATATTCTGAACAAAACCGAAAATTAATTAAATCAAGAATGAAAGAAATTATCGCAGGCGTTGCAAAAACGTATAGTGCTGAAATTGTGTTTAATTACAAAGACGGTTATCCACCCACAATTAATCATAAAAAGCAAAGTGAGAATGTTTTGGAAGCAGCAAAAAAAGTTGTCGGGGAAAAAGCAGGCCCTCCATATCTTTCAATGGGGGGTGAAGATTTTTCTTATTACTTACAAAAAATTCCAGGCTGTTTTTTCTTTGTTGGATCTGCTCCCAATAAAGCGAAATTATTTGAGACACCTCATCATTGTTCGCATTTCAATATGGATGAGAGAGCTCTTTTGGTAGGTCCATCTATATATTTAAACATAATTGATAAAATTTTGCTTACTCAATAACCAATTGCTGAAGTTTCTCCTCTGCAGTCACCTCCTCCGAAATAACCTTCCTCTGAAATCATTATTCCATTCGCTTCACCTATATAACCGCCCCTTTGTACCAATTTATGGCCCTTTTTTTCTAGAGCCTTTTTCAAATCTTCTATCAAGCTTCTAGGTTCATATTGAATTACATCAGGTAGCCATTGAGAATGAAATCTTGAAGCGCAGACAGCTTCTTTTATATCCATATCATGATCCACTACATTCAATATGGTTTGCATGGTAGTGGTAATAATAGTTGATCCTCCAGGGGAACCAATAACTATAAATGGTTTGCTATCTTTAAGTACTATGGTAGGAGTCATTGAAGAAAGCGGTCTTTTCCCTGGTCCTACTGCATTTGCCTCATTTCCGATTAATCCAAATGCGTTAGGAACTCCTGGTTTTGATGAAAAATCATCCATTTCATTATTTAAAAAAAAACCTGCTCCTTCAACCACGCACCCATTTCCGTAACCTAAGTTTATAGTTGTAGTCACACTTACAGCATTTCCCCAACGATCCACTACTGAATAGTGGGTAGTTTCAGGAGATTCGTAACTTGTTTTCTTTGATGCAGACACAGAACTACTTGGGGTTGCTTTATTTAAATCAATATTTTTAATTCTACTTTTTGCATATTTTTTAGAGGTAAGCATAGATATCGGAACATCCCAAAAATCAGGATCTCCCATGTGCTCTGCTCTATCTGCATAGGCTCGTCTTTCTACTTCAGTTAGTAGATGAATGTAGTTTGAAGAATTCCAGCTTATTGTATCTATAGGGTAGTTTTCAAGCATGTTTAACATATTGACCAATAGTGCTCCGCCTGAACTTGGAGGGCCCATGGAGACAATCTCATATCCTTTATATGTTCCTAATATAGGTGATCTATATTTTGATTCGTAATTATGGAGGTCTTCTTTAGTGATAAGTCCGTTCCCTCGTTTCATTTCTTGAACAATTAGTTGTGCGACAGTACCACTGTAAAACCCATCTCGACCATACCTTGCTATTTTTTTCAAGGTTTTTGCTAAATCTTTTTGAATGAATTTTTGTCCTTTTTTCCATGGTTTTCCATCACTTCTTATGAATATTTTTGATGCTGCTTTATTTCTTTCAAAAAATTTTTTATATACATTTAATCTATTCGCTTCAAAATAGGAAAGAAAAAAACCACGCTCAGCTAATTCTATTGCTGGATTTAAAACTTCTCTTAAAGAAATATTTCCAGATCCATGATCTTCTAAAACTCGAATTAATCCATCCACTGTACCTGGGACCCCGCTACTGGCTCTAGAATATAAAGACATCCCTGGAATGACAGATCCGCTGTCATTTAAAAACATATTGGGATGAGCATTAGAAGGTGCCTTTTCTCTATGATCAAGTGTAATAGAGAGACCATTCGCAAATGAAGCAACAAGAAATCCACCCCCTCCAATATTACCATTGCTTGATGAAGTAACAGCCAAAGCAAATCCAACTGCTACAGCGGCATCAATTGCATTTCCTCCTTTCTTTAGAATTTCAATTCCAGCTTCAGATGCTTGACTGCTTGTAGAAACAACCATCCCATTTTGACCATATTCAGGATTTGAAGTCGCAGCTGAAATTAATTTTTGGAAGAATATAAATAAGTAAAAAATTCTAATATAATTTTTAATTTTCATGGCTTTAGTATTTAGGTATTTTATTTTTTTTTATAGAAAAATGTAATGTAAGAATTTAAGATTATAGATTTTATTTACTTGATTTATTTCATTATAAAAACAAATGAAATATAACAAGTTTATAGAACAATAGGAGTATAATCAGATTGTTAAACTCTTCAGAAATAACTATCATGGAAACAGGGCTTCGAGATGGCATACAGGTGGTGGAAAAATATGTCCCAATCAAAGATAGAGTTCTAATCGTGAATGGTTTGATTGACGCAGGAATCAAAAATATTCAGATTGTAAGTTTTGTAAACCCAAGAAAAGTTCCTCAAATGTCTGAAGCTGAAGATTTGATAAGTAGACTTAGTCCTAATAATAAAATAGAGTATAGTGCGCTTGTCTTTAATCGCAAAGGAGTTGAAAGAGCAATTAATTCAGGTATAAATAAAATAGAAACTTCTATTTCCTTAAGTGAATCCTACAATCAAAAAAATCTTGGATTGAATAATTTAGAAGCAATTGAGAGATTGAAAAACGTAATCAGATTAGGGTTAGAGAATAAATTAAAAATACGCGCAGGTTTGCAATGTGTTTGGGGAACTCCAGACAAAAGAGAAATAGAATTGGATAATATAACGAGCAATATTTCGTTAATCTTAAATTCAGGAGTTGATAAGATCTCACTATGTGATACCAGTGGAATGGCAACACCAGATACGATCTCCCGATTGTTAGAGTTTATTTATAATGATTTTCCTAAAGTAAACATTTGCTTACATCTTCATAATACATATGGATTTGGTTTGAAGAACCTTGGTTGTGCTTTACAGTTTGGTATAAAGGAAATAGATACCTCTTTGGGCGGTATTGGAGGGACACCATATCTTAAAAACTCTAAAGGTAACATAGCTACAGAAGATACAGTTTCAATGTTAGAAAAGATGGGGTACCATACAGGAATTGATTATAAAAAAGTATCTGAACAAAGTAGGTTTTTAGAGAAAATTATAGGTGGAAAGTATTTTAGCGGGGAAATGTATAAAAAGTCTAAATCGTATTAATGCTGTTAGAAATCAAAGGCTTAATTTCTGCTATAGATAAACGATCTTGCTTTTGAGTATCTCGATATCGAATTGTTACAGTATCATCTTGAATGGATTGGTGATCTACTGTGATTCCAAAAGGAGTTCCTGCTTCATCTTGCCGGTAGTAGCGTTTACCAATGGAACCTTGTTGATCATAAATAATTTTGAAATCATTTTTTAGCATATCCATTATAGACCTTGCCTTCTCTGGCAAGCCATCTTTTTTAGTAAGAGGACATATCACTGCTTTTATAGGAGCAAGCCTTGGGTGGAGTTTCATAACTATTCGGTTATTTTCTTTATCTTCCCAATAAGAATCTGCTAAAACAGTTAAAAGCATCCTATTTAATCCAGCAGAAGTTTCAATAATATATGGTAAGTACCGTTCGTTATTCACCTGATCAAAATATGAAAGTTTTTTACCTGAAAACTCTTCATGTCGAAGAAGATCATAATCTGTTCTATTGTGTACACCTTCAATTTCTGACCAGCCAAATGGAAATTCATATTCGATATCCCATGCTTCTTTTGCGTAATGAGCAAGCTCCCCATCTCCATGTTTGTGGAACCTTAGCTTCGATTTGGTAACTCCTAGATGATTAGTATAAAATTGAAATCGATTTTCTTTCCATTCATTCATAGCATCATTATCAGCATCGGGCTTTACAAAATATTGCATTTCCATTTGCTCAAATTCTCGAGTGCGAAATATAAAATTTCGAGCGATAATTTCATTTCTGAATGCTTTTCCTATTTGAGCAATTCCAAATGGGATTTTCAATCTCATAGCACCTTGGACTAATAAGTAATTAACGTAAATACCTTGAGCTGTTTCAGGCCTTAAAAATGCCTCTGTACCAGATTCTTCTACAGGCCCTACATTTGTTTTAAACATTAAATTGAATTGTCTTGGTTCTGTAAAACAATCTTTACTGCCACAATTTGGACATTGTATTGTCGTCCAATCAATAGACTTGTAATCCTCTGAAAATTCGTCTGCTCGGTATCGCGATTTACACTGTTTACAGTCAACTAAGGGATCATTAAATGCTCCAATGTGTCCTGAAGCTTCCCAAACTTTAGGATGCATTAATATTCCACTATCAATGCCCACGATGTTTTCATTTGCTTGGGTCATTTCTTTCCACCATAATTGGGAAATGTTATTTTTTAGTTCAATTCCTAGGGGGCCGTAATCGTAAACGGCAGAAAAACCTCCATATATATCGGAACTTTGAAAAATAAATCCTCTTCTTTTACAGAGAGATACTATTTTTTCAATAGTATTTTGCATCATAAAATTATTTTTTCTTTTTACGTTTTTTTCTTTTTTTAGTTGGCGATAGTCTTTTTTGATTTATTAAATCAGCCGCTTGCTCTAGAGTTATATTTTCTGGAGTTAGATCACCCTTAAGTGCTACATTTACTTTGCCATCACTAATGTATGGACCATATCTTCCATCTTTAACAACTAAATCCTCTCCAGTCTCTGGGTGTGCGCCTATATTGCGAAGATCAGAACTTTTTTTATTTCTATTTTTTAGTAATTCTAGGGCTTTAGGTAATTCAATATCTAGAGGTGTTTCTTCTCCTCTGAGAGAGGCATTCATTTTTCCACATTTTATATATGGTCCAAATCGGCCATAATCTGCAGAAATTACTTCACCATTCTCTGGGTGTTTTCCTATTTCCCTGGGAAGTGAAAGTAGCTTAAGTGCGTAACTTAAATCTACATCAGATAATGAAAAACCTTTTGGTATTCCTTTACGTTTTTTTGTTTCCCCGAGCTGCACATAATAACCATAAGGACCTTTTTTTAACCATATGGATTCTCCTGATTCTGGATCAGACCCAATGGGTTCATCTTCTTTTACTTCTGTTTGAAATAGTTCTTCAATTTTTTCTAAAGTTAGATCCCCAACATATATTTCTTCTGGAATCGATCGGGTATCTTCACCTCTTCGAAGATATGGTCCAAATCGACCAATCCTTCCTTCAGTGTCTTCTTTCATTTCAGCTGGAAGAGGAATTGTACAAGCTAGTGGTATATCTACTTTTTCCTTTAGCATTTTCTCAAGTCCTGAAAATCGTCCACCACCATGATAAAAATTATGCATAAATGGTGTTGATTGTTGCTCTCCTCTTGATATTTCATCCAGTCCATTTTCCATTTTTGCCGTAAATTCTTTACTTACAAGATTTGTAAAGTGATTTTCAAGTAATTGAGTAACAGCTAGTCCAAGAAAAGTGGGAGATAACTTACCGCTTTTTCTATTTACATATTCTCGTTTTACAATGGTAGCAAGAATGGAAGCAAAGGTAGAAGGTCGTCCAATACCATTTTCTTCTAGTGCTTTTACTAATGAGGCTTCCGTATATCGAGCAGGCGGTTTTGTATTATGAGATACAGCTTCAAGAGAAAGGCAGGTCAATGTATCCTTTTTTTCTAACACCGGAAGTATTTTTTCTTTGTTTCCTAAATCTTTATTTGGATTATCTATTCCCTCAACATATGCTTTCATGTATCCTGGAAAAAGGATTACTTGTCCTGTTGCTTTAAACTCAGCATTTTTTACATTTATGATTATAGATGTTTGTTTCAATTTAGCAGATTTCATCTGGCTTGCAATAGTTCGTTTCCAGATTAATTCATATAATTTAGAACTTTCTTCACCAAGTGATTGTTCCACTTTTTTGATTGAAACAAAATTTTTATGAGCAGGACGAATAGCTTCATGAGCTTCTTGTATATTTTTAACTTTTGACTTGTATTGTTTTGGTGAGTCAGGCAGATACTCTGGTCCAAAATTATTCTGTATAATTTTTCGAGCTCCTTCAATTGCCTCGTCTGATAAATGGGTTGAGTCAGTCCTCATATATGTAATAAATCCATTCTCATAAAGTCTTTGGGCAGTGCTCATTGTTTGCCTTGCAGAACTCCTTAATTTTCTAGCAGCTTCTTGTTGGAGTGTACTCGTAGTGAATGGAGGTTTAGGGTTGGATGTCCTAGGTTTCTCGTTTATATCTATTATGCTCCATGATTCGGAGGTTAGTTCTTTACAAAGTTGGTTAGCTTCATTTTCCGATAATAAGGTGACATCATTTGTTTTTATTTCACCTGTGTGAGAATTAAAATCATTACTTGTTGCAATTTTTTTTCCTTCTAATTTGAAGAGATTTGCTAAAAATGTTTTTTTACTATCCGTTTTGGATAATTCAACTTTTAAATCAAAAAATTTAGTGCGTGAAAAATTAGCTCTCAAACGATCTCTATCAACAATAATTTTTACTGCGGCAGATTGGACTCTGCCTGCTGATAGATTCGTGGAAACAAATTTCATATTACTTTGTAAGGTCGCCCATAAAACTGGAGAAACTTTATATCCTACTAATCTGTCAATTACTCTTCTGGCTGTTTGTGCTGACACAAGATTATGATTGATGTCTCGAATTTTTTTTATGCCATCTGCAATTCCTGCTTTAGTGATTTCTGTAAATTGTACACGTTCCATTTTTTCTTCTGGAACTTCACTTGCAAGATGAGCAGCGATAGCTTCACCTTCCCGGTCAGGGTCAGTTGCTATCATTACTCTTTCAGCTGTTTTAGATTTTTTTCTTAATTCTGTTATAAATTTTTTTTTATCGGGAAGTACTGTAAGTGCAATTTTAAATTCATTTTCGATGTCAATCCCTAGCTCTTTTCTAGGAAGATCCTTTACATGCCCTACGCAGGAAATTACATCGTAATCTTTTCCAAGATATTGCTGAATTGTCTTCACTTTTGTTGGTGATTCTACAATTAGTAATGGTTTATTTTTCATCGGAGATACTAAGGCTATCCATGTTAGATTAATTTTCCATATTCTTATTTAGATATATTTTATATCTAAATTTAGTTTGTCAAGTTATCAAAATACTTAACAATTTTTTCTTGTTTAATACTTTCCTGTTTACCGCTTTCTAGATTTTTAAATATTATAGTATTATCCTTTAATTCGCTTTCTCCTAAAATTAAAACATAACGTGCTCTTAGTTTATTTGCATCACGCATTTGGGCTTTCATGCTTCTTCGAAGAGGATCAGAGACTATATTGAGACCTTTTAGTCGTAGTATTTTTGCTATATTAAGTGAAACTGGAATGCCTTTCTTTTCAAGGCAAATAAGATAAATATCAGGTACAGGTTTATGTTCTTTAAAATTTTCTTCATTGATTAAAAGTAAAATACGTTCTATTCCTGCTGCAAAGCCAATGCCTGGTGTTGGCTTTCCGCCTAGAGTTTCAACCAGTGAATCATACCTTCCGCCTCCCAATAAAGCATCTTGAGAACCAAGTTCATTGGATGTTATTTCAAAAACAGTTTTTGTGTAATAATCTAAACCTCGCACCAACCCAGAATTGATAGTAAAAGGAATATTCATAGCCTTTAAGTAGGTTTTAACTTCATTGAAATGTTCTTTGTCATCTTTGGTGTAATAATCAGATATTCTCGGACCATTTTTTAAAATAGTCTGCTCTTTTTTATTTTTAGAATCTAAAATTCGAAGTGGATTAGTATTAAATCGTCTTTTACTTATTTCTGATAATTCATCAAAATGTGGTTTTAAAAATTGTTTTAAAGCGTCTCGATATCCTGCTCTACATTCGCTTGTTCCTATGCTATTTACTTGTAAATCTATTTTATTGGTGAGCCTAAAATGTGCTAACAAATGCCATGCAAGTGCAATTATTTCAGCATCTTGTTCAGCAAAATTTGATCCAAAAGCTTCTATGCCAAACTGATGAAATTGACGTTGCCTACCTTTTTGTGGTCTTTCTCTACGGAAGAGTGGACCAATATAATAAAAACGATGGATGGGAGAAAGATTCCCCAAATTATGTTGGTTATATGCTCTTGCAACTGGCGCTGTTAATTCTGGTCTTAATGTGAGAAAACTATTTTCTTTGTCTTCCCATGAGTACATTTCCTTTGTTACAATATCTGATTCTTCACCAACGCTTCTTGAAAAGAGTTTATTTTGTTCAAAAATTGGAGTGCGAATCTCTTGATATCCAAACTGTGCACATACTTGGTGGACAATAGATTCTAAATGACGCCATTTATATGAATCTTCTGGAAGTATATCATGAGTTCCTTTGATGCTTCTGAAATTTTTCATTTGTTAATTCCCAGTATTGCATCAGCAATTGAGGATGCTTTTTTTAAATGTTCTTTAGGGACAAAAATTCTAATTACTTGGTTTGGTAGGCTAGCAGCTTCAACCAAGTAAGCGGAAGATGTCCAGTCCATTTTAACATAATGCGGAATAGAATCTTGATTTAATAAATCTATAACCATATCTGCATATATTTTTCCTTCAATTATAGGAAGTGGAAGCCATTTCATTTCTGTAATAGGTAAATCAATATTGCTAGCGTCCACTAATGGATTCTTACAATCGCCACATATATTGATATGGCTTAAATATTCAGCATGGCATTGTGGACAGATCATCAAAATATAATTTTTTACGTTGGAATTTGCCCTAACTTGGCATTTAGTACAATTGAAGTTTTAAAATCCAGCTCCAGAGTAAATTCCTCCTCTTTTTTCTATTTTTAAGTCTCGAAGAGTAGGGGATTTGACATTTAACTTGAAGTTAATGCCTTGTCCGAATCCATTCGGTGTCCAATTCATAGATAGTTCCCAACAATGTAAGTCTCTGTAAATTGAAAAAGAGTGACTAACAAGATCCCTTTTTAACAAATCAAATCTAGCACGATAGGATACTTTCCATTTTTTTGTTAAGTTAAAAGATGAATTTGTATTTGCCCAAAAATTTTTGGATTTATTTAAAGGGTTTAGGGCAGAATAAGTATAGCTTAAGCTAATATTAGTATTCCATAACTTTTTATTATTTAGGTTCTCTTTAATTTTTTCTTTTGTTTCATTCAATCCAGGTCCTGCTAAATCACTATCTACATAAGAAGTATCTTCAGCAGCACTTTCTTCCTTTGAAAAGTCTACCCATTGCTTGCTTTTTAAACGGAATCCGGTAGAGAAGCGCATATTTGTTAGCCTTGGATAGATTACGCTACCTATATTTTTTGGTAGTGTTTTTTTAAGGAGTTGACCAATTCTTTTTTTTGTATTTTCATTATAATCGTAAAAATCATGTGTCATACTTAAATCAAGGTTCAATTTCCCTGCTAATTTTGAACGAATATTTGATCGAAGGTTAGCCAAATGCATTGAATCTGCTGCAAAATTATAGCTTGAATTCATCCTCCAACTTATCAAATCAATTTTCTTTTCTTCTTCTCCTTTTTTAATCTTGGCTTGAAAAATGTTATTCACACTGAAAGTCATTGATTTTCTTTCTGTAGTAGGTGTGCTACCAGCCATTGTGCCTGCAAATCGATCATGAAGGACAATCTTTGATGTAATTGGATCTGTTTCAGACAAAACATAGCCCAAGTCCTTTCCAAAAAAAGGTTCAGAAAAATTGGGCGTCCAAGAATATCCTATTGAAGGAGACATTACATGTCGAATAGCTTTTAAAGGACCATATGGAATACCAATTAGACCATAAATCTGTGTATTGGTATTCATGGAAAACGATCCGGTAGTCCTTGTGGCAAAACCTGTTTTTGTCGTTTTATCATATGAAGACCCATTCCAAATTCCTTCTTGTGTTTTATTTACCCACGTGGACTTTAGGTTGAGGCTAGGGTTAATTGATATGTATTTAAAGATCTTTTGAGGTGCATTAATGCTTGATGTATGAATCCAGCCATTGTTTTGTTCATTTTGTTTCTTTAAAGTGCTGTCAGCATTTTTTTCCCAATAAAATGAACTGTCAATTTCGACAGATTTATAATAATCTCTTTCCGTATTTGTGTAGTTTAAAGCATAGTTCCATGTTATTGTGTTGTACCATCTCTTCTTTTCTGATTCCGTGGGAAAGAGGTTACTTTGGCCGTGTCTAAATGAAAATTTAGGAAACCTTTTACTATTAATATTTATTTGAGTTCCAGCGCGCGAGGGTTCTACATAAAATCTGCTATTAGAGTTGGTTTTTTCATCGATGAGTAAATCCGTATTTGAATAATAACTAGCACTAAAAGAATTCTTAGATTTTGGCCACCGTTTGGAATACGAAATATTTGAAACTGCCTTTTGATTCATTCTGTCAGATAAAGAAAGGCCATATTTTTTATTATAATCTCCGCTTGTTGAATAAGTTGCATTAGCATTGAAGGATTGATGATTACGCATTTCTTGTTTATGTGTCCATTTAATAGTTGTACTTTTACTTTTTTGTTCTCCAAGCTTAGTAATATCTTGTCCAGAAGATAAATATTGTCTATTAAAAAAATTAAGGCTCCCATTAAATTTGTAGCGAACACGGTATAAAATATTATTCCTAAATGTAATACCCTGTTTGTCTCCAAAGCCCATAGTAAACTTTGAATCCCAGTAGTCACTTGGTGCCCAATAAAATCCTAATCCCTGTATGTATTGCCCTCGGTTTTTGTTATCACCATATGATGGCATGATCCACCCAGAGTGTCTTTGCCCTCCTTTATGAGGAAAAATTCCAAGTGGTATACCCAGAATTGGAATTTGTCCTAGGTGCAGAACAATTGGCTTAGCAATAACTAGATCGTTTTGTATGATTTTCATTTGTTTTGATTCAAAATGAAAATGTGCAGTATCTAGGTCACATGTGGTGTACGTTGAGTTTTCAATAAAAAATACATTTTCAGATTGATTACGAATTTGACTCCCTGTGTAATGCCCATCATCAGCTTTAGTTTTTCCTTTTTTAATTTTTCCTTTTTTTGTTTTTAAGTTGTAAGTCATTTCATCTCCAGTCATCGGATCTCGCCCTTCTTCTTTTATCACAGGAGAAATTGGTTTTTGTGTTGTATCCTTGTCAAAAAAAGGTAATGCTTGTAGCATATTTGATTGCCAATCTATCTTAATAAATCCAGAGTTTAATTTTGTTTTATCTTGCTCTATGCTGGCATTACCAAGAAAATCAGATTCTTTATCTTTTAAGAAATATTTTATATGATCTGCAGAATATCTTATTAAGGAATTCATGTCGGTTGCAATCGAATCTGGAGTATATACACCCTCTGCGCCATCTATGATGTTTAACCTTTCTAATGCATTATTAGAAAAATTCATGATAATTGTATCTCCGGATGCATTATTTTTGCCCTGATATACAGAATCATCGAAGATATGATATAAAGTTTGTGCCATACCATGAATTCTCAGTGAGTCAATTGCTCCATTATCAAAAAATCCAATAATTTCTGATCCTTTCATGGAATCCATAAAACGTAGTGTATCCGTATATGGTGATTCATTATCAGCTTTTTTGTATCCTTTGATAGGAGTTGTAGCGGAGCCATTCGAGGGGATATAAAGCTCTGTTAACTGTTCATTATTGTAAGTTAAAGATATCTCATCGCCAGATAATATTCGATTAGAATTATCCTTAATTTTAGGATTCAGACTAAGTTTGGTGGCCTCTTTTTCTCGATCATAGTGAGCTTTCCCACAAGTTGCAATTCTAAGCGAATCTTTTATGACTACATTTCCTTTGGAGGTGTATGAAATTCCATCTTTTTCTTTTAGTTTTTGATATTCTATTCTGTCTGATGTGATTGTTTGTTTTTTTTGGATTAGTTTTACATCACCATGGGCTATTCCACTGTCGATTTTTGTAAAAATAGTGATAGTGTCTGCTTTTAAATCGTAGCTTGAATTCCGTACATGAGAATTCCCAATACTGAAAATTTCATCTTCTCTCGAAAAAAACTTTATTGTGTCGCAGGTAACCATTAAGTCTTCTTTAAAGGCTACCACATCTCCATAGAGGATTGCTAAATCGTCTTCTTCAAAATGTATTCCATTATTGCATTGCAAAGTAAGAGCGCCTTTTGTAAAAATCACATTGCCAGAAATAAGTTTTGTGGGTTTACCATTGATTGTTTTTCTTTCCAAAAGATCTGCACTTTTTAGTTTTAACCGTTCTTTTGCTATTAAGGTAGATCCACCAACATGGAAGATGAAAAACATATGAATAAAACCGATAAATTGAAGAATTATTTTATTCAATATATTTTGTGAGATAAGCATGATAGAGTAAATTTACGTTTGTTTTTTAAACAAGTAACCAAATAACAATAGGAAAACACAAGTAATGGATAATGGATTAATTATTGAAAATATTGAGACGGGTCAGGGGTCTGAGGCGAAAGAGTATAATAAAATCACAGTCAATTATACAGGCAAATTAGAAGACGGTTCCATTTTTGATTCATCTTTAAAAAAAGGAAGGGATCCCTTCACATTTACTCTTGGTGTAGGCTCTGTAATCAAGGGATGGGATTTAGGAGTAAAAGGAATGAAAGTTGGTGGGAAAAGAAAATTAACCATCCCACCAGAATTGGGTTATGGTGATCAAGGTGCGGGAACTGTCATCCCTCCTGGAGCTACACTTGTTTTTGAAATAGAGTTATTAAGTGTTGAAGATTTTTAATTAAAAAGTTGCCACCGTAGCTCA
>JAYPLH010000259.1:0-2395 GCA_038365355.1 Fidelibacterota bacterium | reverse complement strand
TAGATGTGACACCATTATCATTGGGTATTGAAACTTTAGGTGGTGTTTCTACCACCTTAATTGAAAGGAATACAACAATTCCTACAAAGAAATCCCAAGTTTTTAGTACAGCTGCAGATAACCAGACCACTGTAGAAATTCATGTTCTGCAAGGTGAAAGGGGAATGGCAGCTGATAACAAAACTATAGGCAGGTTTCACTTAGCAGATATCCCATCAGCACCAAGAGGTGTACCGCAGATTGAAGTCTCTTTTGATATTGATGCAAATGGTATTTTGAATGTAAATGCTAAAGATAAAGCAACTGGAAAAGAACAAAGCATTAAGATAGAAGCTTCTTCAGGTCTTTCAGATTCAGAAATTGAAAAAATGGTAAATGATGCAAAGAAAAATGAGTCAGCTGATAAAGAGAAAAAAGAAAAAATTGATATTGTGAATCAAGCTGAACATCTTGTTTATGAAACTGAAAAAAATCTAAAAGAACATGGTGAAAAACTTGACTCTAAAGAAAAAAGTGAGTTAGAACAAAAAGTTGCAGATTTAAAAAAAGCAAAGGATAGTGGCAATTCTGATGATATTAAATCTTCATTAGAAGCTTTGAATACATTATGGAGTTCATTAGCCTCTAAAATGGTTGATAGTAATCAAAATAATAATAGCCAGTCAAATACTGCTCCAAAAAAAGAGAAAAACAAAAAAGATACCAAAAATAGCGAGATTGAAGATGCAGACTTTGAAGTTGTTGATTAAAAACTAGATTTTTGAACAAAAAAAGGTACTTTTAAAGTACCTTTTTTTTTTGAATCTACCTTCCTAATTTGATTTTCATATAGCAATGTTTTTATAATGTATTTCAAGAAAAAATATCTCATAGCCGGTTTTGTTATTTTTTTAGTAACCACTATATTCCTTTTTAGATCAATAAATTGGAAACATAGATTAAATAATTGGGTTAATCAAAAAATAGGACATACGGGTTGGGAGATAAAAATTGAAGATTCATTAGGATCTTTTTATGGCACTACCTATTTAAAAAATGTTATATTTTCTCATTCTTTAGGTTCTATTATAAAAATAGAAAAATTATCATTCAATATCAGTTTTATTTCCTCGATTATTCATAACCCAGTGTTTGTTTTTGATCTAATTACTATAGAAGGTCTTGAGGCTAATTATATTTCAAATTCAAATTCTATAAATGAAGAATTCTATAAAAATCCAATAAATATTCCTGTAAGTGTCAAATCATTCTTTATTGATGGTCTTTTAACATCAAATCTTGATGGTCATAATAATGCTTTTAATATTCTTTTAGGAGGGGAATTAAAGAAAGAACAATATTCCACTATTCAATTTGATTTATTCAAGTTGGCAATTGATCAAAACCCACAGTATAATCTTCATTTTGATCATTTGACTATGGGTGACAATGGAGAGTCTTATTTTTTAGAAAACATAAGAGGCTCATTTTTAAATTTTCCAATTATAGGCGACATTTATTTTGAAAAAAAATTAAATAAGTTAAAGGGTAATGTAGAGCTAATGAATTTTTCTTTACCTAAAGAAATGTTCACAAAGCTACCATTAAAGACAAAATTTTCAAATTTTAATGGAAAATTTAAATTTTTGGCAGATTTCAATTCATTTAATGGTGAAATCAATATTGAAAATAGATTAGGCCTTGATATGAAAGGTGAGTTTTCTTTACAAAAAGATTCTAAAAGGTGGATTTTAAAAAAATTAAAATTACTTGGTGAACAATCTAAGCTCCAAATGAATGGATCTTGGGTGGATGGGCAGAATTTTAGTTGTTTTATGGATCTAGAAAATTTTGATTTATCAAGGTGGATAAAAAATCAGAAGCCAACAAAAATGTCAGGTCTTTTTAATATGGATGCTACCTTAGATGAAGGATTAGTCTTAGACCAAATAAACATGAACTTAGAAATGGTTGAAGAAAAATTATTTAATCAAGGTGAAATTTCTGTACATGGGTTATTTAATTATAAAGACAGTACAATCTCTACAATCTCACCAGTGATATTTTTAGTTGGAGATAGTTATTTAACTATAAATGGTAAAGGAGACTTTAGAGAAAACTTTGTAGACATGCTTCTAGATTTAGAAAAAGCAAACATTGAATTAGTTAATAATTTTTTGCCAGGAGATTTTATATCTGGAAAAGCAACCGGTAGATTAAAAGTTTCAGGTGATTTTGATAAACCATCCGTAATAGCTGAACTTTTATGCGAAAATATTATTATTGATAAGTTTTATTTGGAGTCCTTGGAATTAAACTCTCAAATATCTACTAAAGATAGTCTACTTAGTGGTTTTACAGATATAAAGTCTGGTAAAGGAGAATGGGAGGGTAGGCATTTTGATAGTGGAACAGT
>JAYPLH010000258.1:0-2404 GCA_038365355.1 Fidelibacterota bacterium | reverse complement strand
CACTTTATACAATGCATAAATAAAAATTAACATATTTATTAATATTCTTACAAATAGTTGCACTAAATGCACTGGTAATTTGGTTAAACAATTCTTCTTAATTTTGTTAAAATAATTATTTATCTTCCCTTGTGTAAAGGTTGTTTAGGAGAAATCATGATAAAATTTTTGTTTTTTATTTCACTATTTATATCAACAGGATATTGCCAAAAAAGTGCAATTACTGATACTGGCGAAGAAGTTTTACTTTATGAAAATGGAACATGGGAGTATAAGAAAGATGATTTAATAAATGGTGAAAAAATCTCTTTTAACAGGAGACAATCCAAAAAAATAATAAATCTTCATTCATGTTAAAAAGTAAAAAAACTGATGTTGCAGTTTGGATTAATCCGGTAAAATGGACTTTTACTAATGCAAAAGAAAATCCAGATGCAGAGTATGAATTTCAATTAAAAAATGAAGATGCATACGGATTATTAATCACTGAGCGGATAGAAATTCCTCTATTAAGTTTAAGAAATATTGCCCTAGAGAATGCAAAAAGTGCTGCGCCTGATATTCAAATTGTAAATGAAGAATTTAGAAACGTAAATGGTAATAAGGTGCTAATGCTTGAAATGGAAGGTTCTATTGAAGGTATTGAATTAACATATTATGGTTATTATTATTCAAATGAGAATGGGACCAATCAACTAATAACTTATACTTCTCAAAATTTATTCTCTGCATACAGAAGAGACTTAAGTGATCTTTTAAATGGAATGGTTGAAAATTAATTTAAACATAAAACTTTTTTTTCGTACACTTTAAAGCCTTGTTTCTCGAGAAGGAATGAGGCTTTTGTTTTTCTAACCTGTTTTATCCTGAATTTCTCAAAAACACCTTAAAAAGCACTAAACGCACTGGTAATACACTGGTCATTGTGAGTTGAAAATAATTAGATTTTTATATGTTTCATTAGAACTATATGAACAAACTTTGCATAATTATACTATATTTAAATGAAATCTATAAAAACACAAATTGAGGAATTAAAAAAAATTGATCTAGAGAATTTTGATATTGATGTGCTAATTGTAATGCAGTCAGAAATCAAAATTAAACAAGATAAATTGTTAAAAAGAATTGAAAAACTTAAGCAAGCCATTGAAGGTGCTGCTATTTATAAAGATTTTTATGGAGAAACTAATTTATTACCTGACCAATTTACCGCTCCTCTAAGAAGAATTGTCTCAAAACAACGAGAAGTCCAAGACATAAATAAATTTTACACTAGGTATGAAGAAGAATTATTACGTTTAGAAAATATTATACAGAGAAAAAAATTAGATCAAATCCAAAATAAAATTTTTGGATCTTCTAAGTTTACCAAAATTAAGGACTTTATCATTGCATTTCTTATTATTGTGGTAATTGGACTTTTATTTTTTGAATTATTACCTCAATATGATAGTTATGAAATGAAATTAAATATTTTCGTTATAGATGCAATTTGTTGTTTTATTTTTCAATTGAATTTTTGGCTAGAGTTCTATCTTTCTAAATCTAAAAAGTGGTACCTTAAAAATCATTGGATTGATTTTATTACATCGATACCTATACCAAGTTATGAATTAGTTAGAAGTGGGAGACTCATAAGACTATTTAGATTATTACGAGTATTAAGATTGTTAAGGGTTTTCAAAGTATTCAAATTGGTTTCTTTTGTATGGAGAGGAATGAGTACTCTTTCAGAGGTGTTTGATGTAAAATTAATGAAGAAAACATTTATTTATAGTCTATCTCTTCTAATAATTGGCGCATTTATTATATCATATATTGAGCACAATAACAGTCAAATTAATTCTTATCAGGAGAGTTTATGGTGGTCATTTAATGCTATTGTTACTGGTGGGTTTGCTGATATTTATAATCCTAAAACTATAGCAGGTATGTTCGTGACTACGATTTTAGTATTTGTAGGCATGATCTTAGTAAGTGTTTTTACAGCAACTTTGACTAGTTTAATGGTTGGAGATGAAAGTGACCAGTCTGCAGACGGATTAAAATTATATGTTGAGAAAAGATTAAATAAAATAGATAATCGGATAGATGAGTTAATTAAAAAAATTGATTCTAAAAAAAATGATTAATGTAGTAGTTGTACAATCTTTGCTACAAATGCACTTGTAAAGTTTGATTTATAGAGAATTTTCAGCCTGCTTTAGGAGCATGAGGTCCGGAGTTCGAATCTCTCTACCCCGACACTTTTAAGCCTTATTTCGCGAGAAGAAATATGGCTTTTGTCTTTTTTACCTGATTTAGTCTGATTTCCTTTAAAATACCCTAAAAAGCACAAAAAGCACCGGTAATACACTGGTCAAATTTCATAGATAATTATATTCTTAATATTTAATTTTTA
>JAYPLH010000257.1:0-2420 GCA_038365355.1 Fidelibacterota bacterium | reverse complement strand
ATATTGCC
This sequence comes from Fidelibacterota bacterium, assembly GCA_038365355.1. Taxonomy (GTDB): domain Bacteria; phylum Fidelibacterota; class Marinisomatia; order Marinisomatales; family UBA1611. Next base: position 2,412 of record JAYPLH010000257.1, on the reverse strand, counting down.
CTCAACTGCCAGATCCAGATATGATAATTAGGACTGGAGGTGAATATAGACTTAGTAATTTTTTATTATGGCAATCAGCTTATGCAGAAATTTATGTCTGTGATAAAAATTGGCCAGATTTTGGAGAAGAAGAACTAGCACACGCTTTAGATGAATATGAAAGAAGAAATAGAACATTTGGAAAAGTTTAGAATGAATATTATAAAAATATTTTTACTCTTTACATTATTTTGCACACAGATATTTGCTCAGCAAGTTACTCTTTACAGGGTCAATATTGAGGGGAATACTACTACTTCAGACAAAATGATAAAATATTCTGCTGGTCTTAGGGATGGTACCCAAATTCAAAGGTCAGATATATCTACAGCCCTAACTAGGTTGTGGGATTTAGGACTTTTTGATGACGTAGAAGTAGTTTTAAATGATGAATCTCAATACGGAGTAGAAATAACAATTAAAGTGTCTGAAAGCTTTACATTGAATAAAATTAACTTTGAAGGAATGTCGGTAAGAGAAGGTCGCATCAGAGAAAAGATTGAACTTAAGACTGGCCAAAGGATAAAACTAAACTCATTAGATAAAGCTGTAAGAGAAATATCAAAAATATATAAAGAAGATGGATATCATAATGTAGAAATTACATCTTCAATAATTGCTCCTCAAGATACTGTTGTAAGAGTTCAAAATGCCAAAGATATACTTTTTTCTATTAACGAAAACAAAAAATTTAAACTGAATAAAATTATTTTTAATGGAAATGAAAACTTTTCAGATAGAAAACTCAGAAAAGAATTAACAAATACAAAACAAAAAAAATGGTGGACATTCTGGGTCAAAAATTTTGACTCTAAAACATTTATTGAAGATAAGGAAATTTTATCAAAATTCTATCAAAATGAGGGTTATAGAGATTTTTTTGTAACAAATGATACTTTGATTGTAGATGAAGAGTCTTCTTCATTAACTCTACAAATTGATATTGAAGAAGGCCCAAAATATTATTTTAGAAATTTTGAATTTGATGGCAACCAAATAGCAAAAAAAAGTGATTTAGAAAGGTTGCTTGGAATACAGTTAGGAGATGTTTTTTCAAAAGAGAAATTTGATAAGTCCGTATATGAAAATATGATGAGCATTTATCAAGATAAAGGCTATATTTTTAGCAGCGTTACTCCTGAAATAATACCTGTAGGGCAAGATTCACTTGATATAAAATTTGTTTTTAATGAAGGCAATAAGGTCTATGTTGAAAATATTAATATATATGGAAATGAAAAAACTAGAGAAAATGTAATAAGAAGGGAATTAAAACTATTTCCAGGAGATGTTTTTAGCAGATCTAAACTGATGCGAAGTCAAAGAGATGTATGGATTTTAAATTATTTTGACAATGTTGTACCTGATGTCACTCCTATTTCAGATGATAAAGTAAATTTAGATTTTGTCGTTAGTGAAAAGAAATCAACCCAAAGAATAAATGCCAATCTTGGTTTTACAGGAGAATACGGAATCACAGGAGGAGCAGGAGTAGAATTTGATAATTTTAGAGGAAAAGGACAAAAGTTAAATGTTGGAGTGAGTACAGGGACAAATTTTTCTATATATACTTCTCAAGAACCATCAAAATATAGATCACTAAATATTAGTTTTCAAGACCCTATGATAAACGATAGCCCCTATTTAGTTGGTGCATCAATTTTTTATTCATTTAGAGGCTCATCAACTAATTATTATTTCCCTTTAGATTTTACTGTGGGTGGAGCAGTAGCTAGTTTTGGTAGACGTTTAGAATGGCCTGACGACTTTTTTCGTGTAATGTGGTCAGCAAAGTTTATGCAAAAAGAGTATGAGGGATCACAACAAGATATAGACAATTATATTGGAGGACTCAAAAAAACCAGAGGAATAAGTTTATCTCAAGTGCTTTCTCGAGATAGCAGAAATAGAGCAGAATTTCCAACAAATGGTTCAACCTTTACTTTAGAAAATATTTTTTCTGGCGGTTTTTTGGGAGGGAATGAAAATTTTCAAAAGCATATGTTAACTTTAGATTGGTTTACACCTACTTTCTCAAAGTTTGTTTTATATAACTCGGTAAAACTTGGTGTAATTAAAACCATTGACGTGGGTGATGACATTCAAACATTTGTACCTTTTGATGAAAGATTTATTATGGGAGGTAATGGTATACCCTATGGTAACGCATTAAGAGGATATCCTGATAATGCTATTGGCCCACAAACTGCTTCAGGTCAAGCTGTTGGAGGAAACTCGATGGGAAGATTTATTACTGAGCTTAGATTTCCACTTTCTGAAAATCCTGTAATTTATGTAATGGCGTTTGGAGAAATGGGTAATGTGTGGAATACATCTGCATTGACAGAGCCGTTTTACATTGATAGATTTAGC
>JAYPLH010000031.1:0-14043 GCA_038365355.1 Fidelibacterota bacterium | reverse complement strand
AATCAAATCAAATAAGTGTTCCAGATAGTTTGATTAGAAAACACTTCATTTGGAAAAACACAGAAATTTTATTAAAACATATTTTCCATCTTCAAAAAGACAAACTTGATAGTCTTTCTGCTTTTATTGGAAATAATGAAAAGATATTTGATCAAGTTGCCGAAGAATTGTTTCGAAGTAACAATTTGAAGAAATCAAAAGGTTCATTGGGGTGGGTTTCTTATGATGTTCTTGATCCAAACATAGAAAAATTTGCTTTTTCAATGCCCCTTGATACGATAATGGGACCTATTAGATCCGGTTATGGATGGCATATCCTTTTGAAAAAGGATGAAAAAAAACAAATGATCATTAGTGAAAACGATTATCAGAATATGAAATTTCGTTTAAAAGAAAATATAATTAAAAAAAATAGACAAACTATTGCAAATAATTATGTTAATGATTTACTAAACGATCATATTTCAATAAATGATGATCTTGTAATAAATACATTAAATCAAATTAGAAGGATCATCCAAAAAAGAAATATGAATCAAGTCCATTCAAATGATAAAGAATTTATCCTGAAAGATATTTTAAATCTGAAGATGAATTCTAATACCATCTTAGCTAGCTATAAGGATGGCAATTTCACAACCAAAGATTTACTTAATTACCTTCGAAATTCAAATCCAAAATTATTTTTAGATAACCCCATTCGCGCATTTTATATGTGCCTACGGGATAAACTCTTAACCAATGAAGGAATGCGTTTAAAGCTTTTAAATAAAGAAAAAGTCCAAAGAAAAATCAAATCAGCTGAAGATCAGTTTCTAGCAAGAGAGTTTCTTCTCAATACTTTACCCAATAAAGAAACCATCAGTATCCCTAAAGAAGAATTAGAGAGGATAACACTCAAACTAAAAAATAAATATACCATCAATATTTTTCATGATCATTTAAACCTTTTATTTAAAGATAAACGGATATAACTAGCTTCTTAACTTAGATATCCTTTACACATCTAAAGCCTGTATGATTCAAACCGGTATCTTTTGCAGAACTCATTCTTCTAGAAACTCGATATCCAGAACAATAACTATCATTACAGAGAAAGGAACCTCCCCTTATGACCTTCTTTATTGCATATGGCTCGGATGGATCATATGAGGTTGTTGGACCTATAGGGTTTTTACAGGTACCTTTATCTTTGTCAATACTATAGCTATTAAATTGATAATAGTCGGAACACCACTCCCAAACATTTCCTGCCATATCAAATAAACCATAATCATTAGGAGGAAATGATCCGACAGGAGCAGTAAAATAATATCCATCCTGTTCTGTGTTATCATATGGAAAATGACCTTGCCAAAAATTTGCCTTTAACGGTTTTTCATGAATGGGTTCATTACCCCAGGGGTAGATTGCATTCTTTTTTTTCCCTCTTGCTGCCCATTCCCACTCAGCTTCTGTTGGGAGTCTTTTTCCTGCCCATTTAGCATATGCAAATGCATCATCCCAAGAAATGTGAACAACAGGATGGTCCATAATTTTTTTTATTGAACTATTCCCTCCAAACGGATGTTTCCAAGATGCACCTATTTTCCATTCCCACCATCTTGATTCATCGTGTAAAGGAATTGGGTATTTGCCTGCTTTAAATACTAATGATCCTGGTTGTAATAATGAATCTGATGGTTTTGGAGTATTCGGAGGTAATTGGCTTGCAATGTCACTCCAATTAATTTTTTTTTCAGCAGTCGTTATATACCCTGTTGCATTTACAAATTGAAGAAATTGATGATTGGTAATTTCATATTTATCCATCAAAAAAGAATCTACTATGACTTCATGAACAGGCTTCTCATCTGTATAAGCATCTGGTTTGTCACTTCCCATAAGGTATTTCCCTCCAGGAATTAAGACCATATTATCTGGATACTTTTGAAACGAAGAACTTTTATTTGATGGAATGTACTTATAAAAATAAACTGCAATTATAAGTAATCCTATCACGATTACATATCTAAAATTATTGTACAAATCGTTCCATAGATTTATAATTTTGAACTACACCTCCATACGGAAATCCATATTGTTCTGATCTAGAATTTTCAAAAATATCCTTAGCTTTTTTCACGATTTTAGGATGTGAATGTGCTTGATTATTTGTTTCACCTTCATCCTCATTTAAATCGTAAAGCTCAATGTCAGAATTAAGGCTATACCTCACTGCTTTCCAATGATCAAATCTTACTGATTGTCTAAACCCTCCGCTAGGCAAATTCTGAAACCATCCACTAAGCTGGAATTCCCAATTTAAATATTCATGCTTTGGCTGGTCTTTTGATATAAGTGTGGGTAAGAATGAAATTCCATCCAAGTTCTTTGGAACTTTGTATCCAATTATTTCCGAAAAGGTAGGTATAATATCCTGAAAGCTAGATACATGGTAGGAAAAACTTTCAGGTCTAATTTTATTTTCCCAATATGCAATAAGAGGAACTCGTATTCCTCCTTCGTACAAATCTCGTTTACCCCCTTTTAGATTCCCATTACTATTAAAAAATTCTAAATCGTGCCCACCTTTAGCATAGTGAGGCCCGTTATCGCTGGTAAATAAAATTAATGTGTTCTCTAAAACACCAATTTCTTTTAATTTTCTTACCAATCTGCCTACTTGTTTATCTAAAAGCGTAATTTTAGCCGCATGTGCTTTTTCTATTTCAGGCCAATCTCTTTCCTTGTAATCCAAAGTATCTCTAATAGGCCCTTCAAAACTATGTGGAGCTCTGTAAGACATAAACAAAAAAAATGGCTTATCAATCTTTCTATTATCTAAAAATTCAAAAGCAACATTTGTCCTCAAATGATCTTTGCAATCATACTTTTTATAATCGTAAGGAATGAATTCCTGATCGCCATTGACCCATAACCTATTAGGCAAAAATTTTCTTCCTTCAAACCTGCTAGACCATTGCTCTTGCACCGCAAAGTCAAAGCCATGACCTACCGCCCAAGTATTCACATCATCCGGTTTATCTAAATGCCATTTTCCTATAAATGCAGTTTGGTACCCAACATTTTTAAACATTTTTCCCATGGTGAAATCATTAGGGTCTAAAGCGGCACCCTCCCATCTATCATTTCCATAAAATCCTGCATTGCCTCGAATTGAAGATTTTGAAGACTTCTTTCCTGTTAATAATACCGCCCTAGAAGGAGCACATGCCGCATTGCCTGCATAAAAATTCTTAAAAATCATCCCTGATGCTGCTAAGGTGTCCAGGTTGGGCGTTTTTATAATTTTTTGACCATAGGATCCTAATTCAGCATACCCCAAATCATCAGCCAGTAAAAAAACTATATTTGGACTTTGTCTATATAATTTTAGATCATCCCTACATGAAGAGTTACATATCATATAAAAAACAATTAGAATGCTTAATTTATTTTTCATTCTTATATATTATGCTTTTGCTTACCATAAATCCAATTCTATGAGCTTTAAATTCGTAATCATTGCCTTCTTCATATGGTATAGGTTCTAAGTAAGGCCTCCACCCAATCCACGCACTTGTGTCATTTTGTAGGAATTTGTAACCGACATTTGCACCTTCTGTTTGGCAAGTAGCTACTAATTTATTTCTTATTTTTTTAATAATAGGTGCATCTGTTTTGGGTTGAATTTTATTTGGCCAAAATGATTTAATTAATTCTTCTTCTGGGATATTTCCTTTGTCATCTACCTCTTCCATCCACTTTTCACAAGCTTTTCTTAATTCATTCAATTTTTTGGAATATTTTGGATTATCTGCAAGATTATACAATTCAAAAGGATCTAAATACGTATCAAAAAGTTCTTCGTTTGGCTTTTTATTTCTAAACCATTGGGATTGAAAATTATCTAATTGACCGTCCTGATTCATCCTTATGAGTTCTTGCATAGAATCCATTTTTTCTCTGTATTCTAAGGGAAGATAATAAGGTTTTTCAGGGTTGAAATTTTTTAAATATTTAAACCTTTTATCTCTAACAGCACGAATCATATCGTAATGCTCATCAAATCTATCAGCAGCAGCATAAATATATTGTCTTTGCTTATTTGATTTATATTTTCCTTCAAATACTTGCCCCTGATGATATTCTGGTGTAGAAATACTAACCATTGAGAGAAGAGTTGGAGCAAAATCTACAAAACTGATAAGTCGGTCATCTATTTCACCAGCACGTAACTGATTTGGATATCGAATAATCATGGGAACCTTGATCCCAGAATCATATAACAGTCTTTTTTCCCTTGGCAATGGTCCTCCATGGTCTGTGTAAAAAACAACAATTGTACTTTCTAATAAATTATCTTCTTCAAGTTGGTCTAGGATGAGGCCCACTTTACTATCCATTTCAATAATGTTAGAATACATACGTTTCATATCTCTTTTTACAATGTCACTATTTGGCAGATATGGTGGAACAGAAATTTGGATGTTATCAGGTGTATAAAGTGGTTTTTCAATATCAGCAAATTGTTCCCACCATTTACCTATTCCTCGTTCTGGAGGGAACGTATCCAAATCAAAATGACGATACCATGGATCCCATAGATTAGACTCATGAGTCACTCCAAAATTAAAAATGGAATAAAAATTTTGATCTTTAGCTCTGTTTCTCCAATGGGCAAAGATACTTGATTCATCCCATGCTGTTATTGACTTATAAAACTGATAATCTTCTTTTTTATTATTTGTACAATAATACCCATTCTCCCTGAGTATTTGGCTTACCATTTTTACTTGAGGAGGTGGAACAACCTCATAGTTAATGAGACCTTTTTTTTTTGCTGCTGGTTGCTGAGAAAGTGTTCTCATATGGTGGGCACCAATACTTGTTGGATACATACCTGTCACTATGGATGCTCTGCTAGGGGAACACACACCTGAAACAGAATAAACATTAGTATAACGTACTCCTTCACCTGCCAACCGGCTTAGATTGGGTGTAACTATTGTTGAATCTCCGAATGGTGGAATATAAAGACCTAAATCTTCAGCCACTAGCCAGACAATATTTGGTCTATTTGCTAAGTTTTTCTCATCCGAGCATGAAATGATTAGTCCTAAAAGTAATAAAATACTACTTCTTATTGTATTCATTATATGCGGATTGATAGGAAGGAAGAATTGCGTCATATTGTGAAGGGGTTTTTAAAACAGACTGAATATGTTCAGATGCTAAATCATTTAATACTTTTACAATTTCTTTATTTTCTTTTACAATATTATATTTTTCAGAAGGGTCATGCTCAACGTTATAAAGTAATGGCATGTCTTTTTGAGTAGGTCCATCATCCCATGGATTTGGATCTTTTATATACATCTTCCATTCATTATGTCTTAGTGCAATTAATGTGTCTTGCCTGTAATAATGAACATCCGTTCTAACATTACTATTCTCAAAAAATGTTTTCCTTATATCTACACCATCTAAAAATTTCTTTTCATACTCTCCGCCTGCTAAAGACACTAAGGTAGGAAAAAAATCAAGTGTGGAGGCCAAAGCAGTTGTTGTTACTTCAGGTATCCTTCCAGGCATCCAAGCAATCGCAGGTACCCGATATCCTCCTTCATATACACTTCCCTTATTCCCTTTCAGTAAACCAGAAGAACCACCATTAATATTTGCCCATCCCCATGGCCCGTTATCGCTAGTAAAGATCACAAAAGTATTTTTCGCAATGTCTAGTTCTTTCAAAACTTTTAAAATATTACCCACACTTCTGTCTATCTCTTCAACGACATCTCCATAAGCTCCTCTCATGCTAAGGTCTTTATTTTCATCTGTGAGGACTAAAGGTGTATGAGGAGCAGTGTGTGCTAAATAAAGGAAAAATGGATTATTCTTATTCTGATGCAAAAAATCAATCGATCTTTGAGTAAACATTTCAATAAAATTCCCCTGATCCAAGCTAACTCCAACTGTATCATAATCATCCAAAAAAGGTAATGGAGGAAAATTATTTCTGGCATAGTCCCATTTACTTTCTGGCCTCATATCATTTGAGTATGGTATACCATAAAAAGAATCAAAACCGTGATTCAAAGGCATATACTTTTTTAAGTGCCCTAGATGCCATTTACCAATGCATGCAGTTTTATAGCCATTTTTTTTGAGAGCTGAAGCAATTGTTACTTCTTTGGGATCCAAACCACCTGCGTTATCAGGAAACAAAACACTTCGTTTCCCATACATACCAGTTTGTACTGGTAACTTTCCTGTCAAGAGTGCAGCTCGGCTCGGTGTGCAAATGGAGGATCCAACATAAAACTGAGTAAACCTCATACCTTCGCTTGCCATTTGGTCAAGGTGTGGTGTTTTAATGGTAGGATGACCATAGGATCCAAGATCACCATAACCTAAGTCATCTGCAAAAATAATGATAAAGTTTGGTTTTATTTTACGATCAACCTTTGCACAGGAAGATAAGCTGAATAATAAAAGGGCAACACAGGGTCCAAAATATTTTGAAAATATTTTCAAATCACTTTACTTCCTTTACCAAATAATTATCAATATGCTGATACATAGTCTCAAAATGATGACCAAACCTAGATTTTCCTCTTCGCCTTGTTTGGGTAATAATTATATTGTTATCCAAATCTATTCTAAACTGTGAGGAGGTAGCAGAACCATGTCCTATAACATTTTCACTTAACATAAATGACTCGGTGCCTAAATCCTTATTCTTAATTTTCCACTCTTGAAACATCGTTCCAATTCCTACGCGTCTACCCCTATCCCAATCATTATCATAAGTAAGGTTTGGATAAAACTGCTTTAAATCCTTCGGAAGAATTTTCTCATAGGTGTCTTCTGAAAAATATTGTTTGCCGCCATATGAACCTTTATTCAAAACCATCTGCGCTAAAAGGGAAAGGTCATAAGCCGTGCTATGAACACTGTATCCTAGATCCCAAGTATGATAGGTGTTTTTCATTCCCAATGGTTCATATAAATATTCATGGAACAATCGAAAAACACTTTTCCCAGAGACTGCTTCCATTACCTTACCGGCCAAGTCATGACCCATCCCATTGTACTTATATCTTGTACCCGCAGTTTTATTTTTAATTGTTTGAAATAAAGTATTTTCTAGCCATGGGTTGTGGACACCATTGAATAATCCATGCCCATCCAATCCACTTGTATGTGTAAAACAATGTCTAAGAGTTATCGCTTGAGGACCTTCTAAAGGAAAGTCTGGTAGATATTTACCTACTGGGTCATCTATGCCAATAATATTTTGATCAACAAATTGAGCAAATAAAATACCGGTAAATAGCTTTGTAATAGAAGCAATCTCTGATGGTGTATTGATAGTGAATTTACCATAGTCATCTTCTCCAAATGCGTCATGAAAAAGAATGTTACCATCTCTGGCAAGAATCATGTCAAATGGAGACCCTTCATCTTTAATCCAATCTTCACATATTTTTCTAAGTTCTTTTGTAAATGTAGGATTATTCCTTTGAAAAGATTTTTGCTCATCTTTCAAATATTGAGGTTGTGAGTATATATTTTTTGGAGGAGCAAGCTCTTTGTAGACTTCTGTTTTCCCTAATACTTTTTGTTTTATTTGAGCATGATAGTCCCCATTAAGAATTAGAGGAGTAAGCTTTTTATCTTTTTTATATTTGTGCTTTCCCATTTCATGAAGAAAAGAAAGAAGTAGATTTGCATTTTCCTGTTGAAAAATAGATTCTAAGGTTATGTGCCCCATATAGAAGCTTATAGCCTCCTTATGTTCTTTCCAGACTTCTTTTGTTATATCACCAATAGGAAAATATTCTGGTGATACTTCCAACCTATTGTTCCATACCATCCGATCATTATGTAAGAAAAAGAGAGTACCTCCTTTTTTTAGAATAATTCCATTTGCTCCTATGATTTCAGCATAAAACCCATATCTGCCTTCAATCTTTGGATAAAAAACTTCGTTTGCTTGCGAGTCAAACCACTTTACCTTTATCGAATAATTTCCACCTAAGTACTCTCTTGCTAATCCAGGCTTATCTACAATCAATCTAGGAAAAGTACCCACCCTTGATGTATACGTATGGCGATAATTTGCAGGCTTTAACTTTATGGATAGAAAGTCATTGTATTCTTGTGATTCGTTTCTTTTGGTGATAAGAATCTGTCCCTGCTTTTCATCTAAAATTTTACATTTTATTTTCCAGTCCCAATCTTTATTGATCGTTTTTATCACAATATTATTACTTCCTTTCCGAAGGTCAAAAGGAACAAGCTTTGCTTCCCCGTTATAGTTATAACCAAAATGCACTGCGACTGGCCTTTGATTCACATATACCTTAGCCCCATCCGTAACAGAAAGTAAAAAATAGGCTTTCTGTGGTCTAGAAATTTTTATTTTCTTATACAAATACACTGTCGCATAAGAAGAATCTTCTACAGCAGAATTTATATTATGCTCACCATTTTCAGATCGGATCCATTGGCCATCTGAAACATTATTAGTGAACTGTTCTTCATTTTGAATAAAATTGACTTCAAGCAATTCAATAGGTTCCACTTTTTCTTCTTGATCAAGATAATATGCTTTAGAAACATAAAAATCATGTATGTAACTATTCATAGTAAACTGATCTTTTTTATTACTGCAGCCAAAAATTGTAAAAACAACAACTATTATGAATTTATTTTTTATAAAAAACCTGCCCATTCTTTCTTTAATCACCTATCTGATGAAATCATTATATCTTATCCAATCAAAGTCTGCATAATCCTTAGATGATACGCCATTACTCGTAGCATACATTCCCAGTAATGCTCCTGTGTAATTTCTATCCAACATTTTTATGGCATCTATGGAATTAAAACTTGTGAAGGTTTCCCCATTATCTAATGAATAATAAAAAGTATATTTGTCTTCTCTAGATTCAGTTTTGAATATTATACTTCCACTATATTTCTTTAAGTGAATTTTCTTTAACGAAGTTACATTTTTATCCTTTTCTTTTAACATCTGCTCTAAAAAGAATTTTTTACCAACTTTATGCACGACGCTGGTAAGATAATTATGTTCTTTCTGATAGTGGATAATTCCAGATTCAACTTTATTCTTTTTTGGCATAAAATTCATTTTTACCTGATAATCAAAATCGCTTTCTCTCTGACGAAAACCAATCATACTGAAATTTTTTCTATTTTCAATTGTAGTTGACTTTGGATATAATCGTAAATGTCCGGGGTTATCAGTTAAAGAAATAGTATTTTGGTTTGGAACTCGAATAAATGTCCAATCTAACTTCAAATTAATAGATGTAAAATCATCTATATATGAGTTATTTATATATTGCGGTTTTTCTGGAAAAGGTAATGGGAAAAATCGTTCTACCTTTCCAGTCATAGGAGCGGCGACAGGGAATAAATATTTGACGGGTTGCCACTTTGTTTCAGATACCTGCTCCCATTTTACAATAGTAGGCTCCCATTTCATGGGAATTAAATACGTTTCCCTTCCCATGTTTGCATCTCCATCCAAATCATTTCTTTTGCCAAGAGAGACCATGTACCAGCGTCCATCGGCCAGCTGGATCATATCAGCATGTCCAGTGCTATTTACAAAGTATTCATTAGTCACATGGCGAGTAGTAAGAACAGGATTTCTCTGGTTCTCTTCATAAGGACCAAGGATATTTTCACTTGCTGCCATCATAACCGCATGATTTTTTCCTGTCCCTCCTTCTGCTACTAATAAATAATATAAACCATGCTCTTTATAAATGTGCGGCCCTTCAGTGCAACAGCCAAATACTCCATCCCAAATGGTATGCCTAGCTCCTTTTAATTCCCATTTTTTTATATCTAATTCCTGGATCCATATTTCACCAATACCATTTGCATTCATGTCTCCCGGAGAATGAGTTCCTGTAAAATACACTTTACCATCTGTATCAAAAAATATATCTGGATCTATTCCTGGAGCACCCGCAATAATGTGAGGATCTGACCATGGCCCAGATGGATCTTTCGCAGTAATTACAAAATTTCTCATCAATCCAGGTTTACCATCACCTGAATTATACACGTTTGTGGTGATTATATAAAATGTACCTTTGTGGTACCTAATAGTTGGAGCGTGTATTCCTCCATCTGATTGAACATCGACCAGGTTCATATCACCATTACACTGATCTTCCCTGTGTAAACCATATCCTATCAGTTCCCAATTCACTAAGTCTTTACTATGATGGATAGGTAATCCTGGAAAATATTCAAAAGAAGAATTTACGATATAGTAATCATCTCCAACTCGGCAAATAGATGGATCTGGATGCGCACCAGAAATAATTGGATTAATATAAAAACCCTCTTTTGCTATTAGGTAGACAAATATGTAAAAGAATAGTATTGATAATTTTTTCATTTGATTCCTTTTTTTAATTTATTTATTCAATTGACTAAATAATTCTTTTTTAAAATCTTGCTCCATTTGATTACTTAGTCCATCGCTATCCTGGGTTTCATTTGCCTGGGAAAACAAAGTACCGATTAAGTTGTTTTTCCTATCCACCCAACATTTAGTTTTTTCATATCCGCCAACTCGCAATATATCTTTTTCAAATGCATGATTTCGACTCGTTAAATACATTCCAAACCCTGTATTGTATCCATAGTTATTTTCTTCTAGATTCGGCTTTGAAGACATTTTCTGGATGGTCTCTTCTTTTAAAAATGTATTTCCCTCATTGAAAAATAATAATTGCATGAAACGAATATAACCATCAGCTGTACCTAACATCCCTTCCCCTCCCAAAAAAAGGTTGTTATCTCTGGAATAATTTGGGACTTCTCCACCAAAAATATCGAGTTCACCATCCATTATTTCTCTTAGATTACCGTCTCTACCTGTAAAAGTTGGAAGTAGTTCTATTCCCTTGGGTTTAGTATAAGCAAGCCCTTTTAATTTGAGGGGTTTTCCAATTCTATCTATAAAAATTTGACTTAGCGAAGTACCCGTTACCCTTTCCAAAAGTAAACCCAGAACCGAGGTGTTGAGTCCATAAAAGTATGTTTCTCCTGGATGCTGAATAAGTGGAAGATTACTTAATAAATCAATAAGTTGATTGCCACTTTTTGCCTGCAAAAGCTCATTCGAATCGATTTGTTCATTTAAACATTTAGAAGGTGTTAATGCATAATAAAACCCTGCTGTATGATTGAATAAATGTTGAACAGTCATGACCGAATCCGTGTTCACCAATTCATGAGGACAATCCAAATCAACTTTTCTTGACCTTGAAATACTTTCCCCATTGCTATCCACTGCAACCATTAAATTTGAAAACTCTGGTATATATTTATGTACAGGATCATCAAGGTAAAATTGGCCCTCTTCCATTAAGTCCATTGCAAGCGAAATAGTAACTAGTTTACTCATAGACCATATTCTCATCCATGTACCTCCATCAATATTTTGATTAGGCAATAACCTTTTATTTACCGCAAGGTGTTCATAAACTACATCACCACTGTTACCATCTACTATTTTTGAATACAAAAATGGCCATATCCCACCTTCAACATATCTATTTAAAATCTCATTTAAAGGCTCTGGATTTAAATATATAGCGGAAGATTGCTTCTCTATGCATGATAAGCTTGTAACTAAAAGAAAAGAAGTAAATAAATACTTAAAACTGAATCGATTCACCATATTGTTCCTCAAAGGTAAAAATTTGTCTATAAACTTCTCCTCTAAATTCGTTATAAAATTCATGGCCGTTCTTTGGGATGGGATGTAATTGAGACATTTTCACACCGACAAATCCTCTCTTACTGTCAATCCAAAATTCAGTACCTTCATATCCTCCTCCCTGCCATAAATCACTATCTCCAACTCCTAACTTGCGAAGAGTGTCCGACGTAACCCAAAGATTATATCCATTATACCCCCAATCATTTTCAAGCTGAGTGTGAGGACTGGTTATTTCCTTTACAGTTTGTGGACTTAAAAACTGTTCTTGGTTAAGGCTTCCATGATTTGTTAACATTCTAAGGAAATCACAATACCCGTCAGCGCTGGCAATCATACCTTCTCCACCAAGAAAAATATTATTATCCGGACTGTTTGAAGGAAAATCAGGACCAAAAATATCAAAGTCCCCATCATTAGCCAACCGTAAGGAATCATTCTTTCCAGAAAACCTAGGAAGTAAGCTTTCGCCCTTATTGAGATTGTACTTTAATCCATTGATTTTAAGTGGTGTTGTCATTCTTGATTTTATAAGCTCATTAAGTGTCTTTCCGGTTGCCCGTTCTGCAACCAGCCCAAGTATAGTGGTATTTGTGCCATAAAAGTGTGAATCACCTGGCCTTTGAATTAGTGGTAATTTCGAAAATCTATCAATTAGATCGTCGCTATTTACAGCTTTGGGTAGATTTACTCTCGCCATTTCTTGATTAATGCATTTGTTCTGAGTAGTAGCATAGTAAAAACCAGCCTCATGATTAATAAGGTGCCTTATGGTCATTTTCGTATTATTTTTATTTAATTCAAAAGGACAAATATTTTTCATAGAATCTAATAGAGTAAGCGATGTACCCTCGTCGTCTGTTGCAACCGAAAGATCAGAAAATTCAGGTATGTATTCTTCCACCAAATCATCTAGGCTTACTATCTTATCCTCCACAAGATCCATAAACAAAGAAATCGTAACTATCTTGCTCATGGACCAAATTCGAATTAGCGTTTGCCCGTCAATATTTTCTTTAGGAAGAAATTTTCTATTTATTGAATTATGCTCATAAATAACATTTCCCAATTTATCTTCAAATCTTACATGGATGAATGGATGTGAATTATTTTGGACATATTTATCAATAATTATGTCCAGCTTAGATTGATTAAAAGAAAACTGCGGATTTTCACATGCAGTAAAAAAAAGGACTAATATCAAAAAAAAGATTTTTCCTGATCTGTTTTGCATTTTATTTCTAAAAAATTAGTAATTAAAGGAAATACTTAATTGTTGAGAGTTTCCTAAGAATTTCATTTGTTCATGGGTAAAATAAATCGATAAGGAATTGTTTAAAATTTGAGGAATGGTAATACCGCCCCCGAGTGAAAACTCGCTTTCAGCATTATCAAGAAATAAAGAATTCGCTCCCGCGTACAAAGAAATTAATCCATCTAATAGTTGAAGCTTTAACCCAGCATTGATGTAGTTTGCATTGTCATTGGGACTAATAGCATCTGCTGATATAATAATTTGATTTCTAGGACCCATTTGAAATTGTTCAGAAACACCAATTCTTAGCACCAATGGTAAATCAAAATAATCTGTAGAGAGCACTCCGGTCACACTTTCATTATTACCCTCTATATTTTCGTCTACATCCGCTCCGATCAAAAGATCATCACCTGTCATCCTTAGCTTGGGACCAAAATTGCTAATGCTTGTTCCTAGCGTAAAACCAAAGGGTGTAATAAAAAGAGTTCCAAAATCTACAGCAAAACCCTTTGCATGACTATTTGCGATACTCTGTTGAATATATTTTCCATTAAAGCCAACAGAAAAGCGATCGGTTAAATTCAGTGCATACGTAGATCCAATTGCATAATCTGCAGCACGAAATGTTTCCCCTGTATTTTCGTTCCCGTACCGGGTCACTTCCATTTCATCCATGGTGACTGAAGTAAGGTTAAATCCCAATACTGATTTATTATTCATCGGAAAGGTAATTCCAAAATAATCAAAAGATATATCCGCAATCCAATTGGCATGATTAAAGTAGACTTCCTTTGTATCATGAAAGCTTAGACCTGCAGGATTCCAATACATCGCAGTCGCATCATTCGCAATAGATGTATAAGCTCCGCCCATTCCTACTGCATTGGAACCAACTTCGATGGAAAGAAATTTTGCAGCTGTTGTTCCGGTTTTATTTACACCGTAAACCATTCCGATGCATAGTATTATTATTTTTATATATTGTTTCATATCATTTCACTATAGCTAGTTTTCCTATTTTTTC
>JAYPLH010000030.1:0-14081 GCA_038365355.1 Fidelibacterota bacterium | reverse complement strand
GCTATCTGTAGGACCAACTAAGAGGTATGGACCAGGGACTCTATCAGTCCTTACATCATAGGTCCTAAAATTGGTGGGATGAAAGTGAATTGTAATAATCTTCTTACCAGGATTTCTACAAGTATATCCAAGTTCTCTCATATCATAGGTAATCCTATTATCACATCCAGGTTTACCCATTGTATATGTTCCCATATTATCAGATGTCAATACGGGTGTTTTGAATATCCATACATCTTGTGATGCTGAATTATTATATGGTTCAATCTCCCATTTCTTACCGTCGTTAGTAGAAATCTCCCAACGACTCAGTGCATAGAACTGCTTATCCATATCAATATTCTTTAAATACTCAAGACTATCATCAAAAATAATATCTGCATTAGAAACAATACAGATTTCATCTTTCATATGCTCATTGCAGTATTCAAAGATGTCTTGATAAGATGGACGTTTATCAAGAGTAACTCTTTTTATCTTTGGAGATTCAAAATTAAGTTCTGCATCATCTTCCATAAAAAGATATACATTCTCAATATACTCATTCGCAAGATTTTGATGCAGACAATAAAGATATTCTCCATTTCTCATGTGATTGTGAGAGTTAAAATATTCAATAATAAGATTCAACCTTAATCTCCTTTTACTATTCTGTAAGAGTCTTCATCCATATGTTGCGTAGAAAATTCAAATAACTCCGTATCCTCAAGGGCAATCATTTGATGCCGAAGACCTACAGGAACTTCAAACTTATCTCCTTTATGTAGCAATATAAAATCTGCATCATCTAGAGAGTCTTCAAATGAATAAAATAATTTGATAGACCCAGATTGTACATAAAAAGTTTCTCTTTTTAATTTATGATAGTGCCAAGAACACTTCAACCCTTTAACAAAGAAGAGTATTTTGCCACAATAATCTTCATTGTTAACGATCCATTTTTCGTATCCCCAACCTTTAGGGACAAAGTTTTCCAAAGTAGTTTTCATCGGCAATTCCTTTATCATCTATGTAGTAATCTGCATTTGGTTTCCCAAGTCGAAGTTCATGAAACTTACATCCCCACAATGATAATTGAATTTCTGTAAATTCTCCCCACTTTTCATAAACTTTATCAATATCACCATTACAGGTTCCCATACCTCTTGCAGTAAAGTATGTAATATAATTCCCAGAATCATATAATTGATTAACATATTCTATTCTATCTTGATAGGGAAGTGCTTTCTCATACTCTCCCCAAGTATTATTGCAGATAGTTCCGTCAATGTCAAAGCAGTATCTTTTCATAATCAAATAGAATTTAAGAAATCATTTCTAAGATATAGTCTATTACATCCATTCCACCCATCGGCATGAACACAGGTATAATTATTATCCTGTAATAGTTTTTCAACTTCAACAACTCTGGATCTGTTTATCTTGTTTAGGTTTTGAACCTCTTCAAATTCTACACAGAGTTGGTTGATAAAAATATTATTCTCAAACAGATCTTTTAATACTTCCAAAACTGCACCTTCGATATCAAGTTTAATCAACGATGGAAGTTTATCCATTTCTTTAATTTGATCGGAGAGTTTTATGGTTTCAACTTCAATATACTCCTTAGAGTTTTGGTCATATCCCCTATTGATATTGGAGATTGAATGACTAACCCATTCATCCTTCAGTGGTTTGAAGAACTTAACAGTCGTCTCCTCATTCCATAGAGCATATGGAACATAGACAAAATTATCAGATGTTAGTTTTGATAGATCATAAGTTTCAACTGGTTGGTCTCCACCAGGGACATAATCAATAGTAGAAGCATTACCAAAGTTCTCAGATACCGTTTCAAAATGTTTGATTGCTCTCGGTGTAGGGTCATACAAAAAGATCTTTGCATTGTATTCTGATGCAAAGTCCACATCAAAGGAAATATCCTCTCCAACACCACCACTAATAACGATAGAGTTATACAGATCTTGATGATCAACAAAGCACCACCGACCATATTCACTACCCATACACATCAAATCCATAACATCAACTCCATTTTTCGATTAACATTTCAGTAAGTTTAAATGACCCAAGGGGAGAGGCATTCCTTTCATACCAACTCCTACATGCATTGTGCATATATTCCCATTCTCTTCTAGAGATTTTTGATACCTTTTCAGTTGCTTCTTCTGGTGTTTTTACACCAACATAATGAACACCTTCAATCCAAGGTTCATGATAATTTAGCACATCACATCCCTCAACAACAATTGGAACCGTACCATGCCCCATACATTCAATATCCCTATTACACTTAGGCCCATATCCAGGAAGAAGTAAACCAAACTTTGAAGAAGCAAGGCGGTCTTGATATTCTTCTTGCGTATAAACAAGAGATCCTCCAGGACCACCATCACCCATTTTTACAGGCATAGCAAATTCTTCTATACAAGTAGACCAATCATGCTTCAATCTACCATTAGCTTGAACTTGATTCTCAACCTTACCCATAAAAATAGAGTGAATAGGACGATCATCATAAGAATTTACACCCTTCTCAATTCTCTCACAAAGTTTTCTAGGATGTCTTGCAAAAAATGTCCATGAGTGAATTTGTGGGTGATTTGGTACTGTATTGCCAAATAAACCTTGAACAAATGGTGGAACAGGTCTATCATCAATTCTTGCTCTGTCCCAGATAAGAAAAGTTTTTTCCTTATTTGCCCAGATATAATCTTCAGAAATATAAGAAAATTCAACCCATCCCATATCTCTCCAGATAGCCATCATTTCACGACAATTGACCTCATATTCTGGTGCTTCTGCATAACCAGGGTATTTTGGTTTGTAAATTTTAAGTTTAGATGCCATTAATTACCTCAATATCTTTTTGATTTAAAACGTAAGTTCCAAAATTAGATACAACAATCGATGCTGCTTTATTTGCATATGGTATTGCACTTTCTATTTTACCACATTTTAGATAAAAGTAAACAAGTGCTGATAAAAATGTATCACCGGCACCACAAACATCAAAGACACTAACATCAAACCCAGAATAGTTTTTGCCTTGATAGTCGGCACCATTGGATCCTCTGGTGACAATGACATTATCGTAAGAACCCCTTAATAGTTTTGATTCAGAATCATTGATTTTGATAAAGCAGTTTGACTTTGGAAGGGATGTTTTCTTACTATCAATGAATACAGGAATCTTTGCACTTGTAACTATCTCAGCAATCTTTTCAGATGTTAGAAACCCTTTGTCATAATCAGATATGACTACAGCATCATATCCATCATATGAAATCTCATAGTCTATTGGTTCTACATAATCCTCACAATCAACTCTCAAAATTTGTTGATTATATCTCTTATCAATATATCTACTCTTTACAATTTTTTCTTTGTGAGTAAGAATATAAACTTCTATACCAAATGATTGAAGGTTATTCCTAACATTCCACGCCATTCCATATTTACTCTCAGTATTATTGAACTTAAGAATAGGAACAGGTGCCTCTGGATTGAGACGTTCGCATACTCCATAGATGTATTCATCAATGCAAGTATCACCGATAAGAAGAACCTTGAATCGTTTTTGTGGTAGAGTATCCTCTGATTCTATCGAAAAACCGAACTGTTTTGGCATATTGAGAACCTACTACTTCTTTTTCTTTCCAATCAGAACCAACCACCATTATATCAGGTTTAATCGATTTTAGCAACTGCTCTAGTTCTTGTCTGGTGTCAAAAGTATGGACTAAATCAACATACTTAATTGCTGACAATATCAATTTTCTATCATGCTGAGAAAAAATAGGTCTCTCAGGACCCTTCATCTCTGCTACTTTCCTATCGGAATCGATAGCAACGATAAGGTAATCTCCAAGAGACCTTGCGTACTTCAGGAGTTCGATGTGTCCTGGATGAAGAACATCGAAACATCCATTAACGAAAGAGATTTTCATTTTTCACCAACAATCATAAATGAATTATTCAGATCAATACCAGATACAAAAATGTTTTTATATCCACGATCAATCATATATGAAAAAATAATCTGTGGTGTAAATACATGCATATGTTTACGATTGTTCCAAGGTCTCCAGTATTTCTGACTAAAATCTGGCAAATACAAAAACAAAACTCCACCAGTACGAAGTTTATCGTACCAGTAATTCATTGTATCAACCCAATCTGGAACATGTTCAAGACAATGACTTGAAAAGATATAGTCAGGTTGAATATTTTCTGGAAGATTATTTGCATCCCACGGATCATCAAAATCAAGATCAATAGGAATTGATCCAGGAAATGCCCATTCAGGTTTCATACAACCGATGTCATATCCATTTCCCTTGCAGATATGTTTTGCAAAAGGAATAGCAAACTGAGAAGCATTTCCTTCAGACTGAAACTTTAAGTATTCAGAATCTCTGTAATTAATTGTTTCTATCATTTAATTAACCTTTTTATCATAATCTAAAATTAACCATCTATTATCATTGAAATGGGCATTTAATTGTATATGATTATTTGCCCTAATATCATGATAAATCAATTTTGGTTTTATACGGTTACATACACTATCAACTAAACAACAGAAAGCACTATCAACACAATGAATCTCTTCTGCATTTTGAATGACTTTCATATATGAAAGCATATTGTTAGTTTGTCCTTTCTGAATTTCAATTATTTTAATATTCTTATTAAACTTACCGTTTCTCCAAGACCACAATTCAATTGGATAATCTGAACTAACACTAGAGTTCTTATGAACAACAATATAACGTTCAGTATCACCTACCAATTTTTTATATACTTCATCAGTATCAGGTATATTTTGAGGTAAATAAAAACTATTATATCTTTCTTTAAAAAGAATACCTGCTTCTTCATAAAACTGCCTCATAAAATTGACAGCTATGTATTCAATACCCGGAGAATTTACTCTATGAAATCTGCGATAATAAACCTTTTCAAATCCAATTCTAGTAACATCCCATCCCCCACTCATAGCCCATTCATCAACTTCATGTTTACTGATAGGAGATTGAAATTTCATTGGATGAACAATGATATTGTCAAAATCGGAGTATAAGGAATTTACAGTTTCATAATTATGTTCTTGACAAGGTATATGCAAAACATCACATTGCTTTGCATATTGATGTGCTATTCCATTACAAATAAAATGATCACCCAAAGATGTATGATGGTGAAAAATTAAATTAGGAATCAGGTTCATTTCATTTATCATTTAACTTTCCTCAATTTATTCAGAATTGGAATCTCACTTTCATATAATTTTTTAATTCCGTCACCCAACATTTTCTCCATGTTAAAAATTCCATCAACCAATCCATAAGAATTTTGAATTGATGCTGCTTGATCAGATCCATATGCAGTCCTATCATTAGTGATATGAAATTCGATACATTCTGCACCAAGAGCAACTGCACCAAAACTTGCCTCAAATCCACTATAATGATTAGAAAATCCAATTTTAAAATTAGGATACTTATCCTTAAGTGTTTGAATATACCTAAGATTTAATTCATTAATATCAGATGGATAAGTACTAGTGCAAGCAAGGATGTATTCTAAGTTTTTAGAAAGTATTCTCACAGAATTATCAACTTGCTCTTCCGTAGACATTCCTGTCGAAAGAATAATGGGTTTCCCAGTATTTACCAAGTCTTTCAAGAACTCCTCGTCGGTAATAAGAGCAGAAGCAACCTTATGATAATCTACCTCAAGATTATCCTCGATTAATTGAATACTTTTTCTATCCCAACAAGAAACAATAAAATCCATTCCTAAATTTTTAGTGTATGAATAAAGTTCTTTATATTCTTCAATAGAAAATTCTAACCCTTCCTTTTGCTCTCTATTTGTTGTCCCCCAAGGAGATTCTCTATACTTATCAAGTTCTTTCTCAGAATAAACAGATTCAATATCTCTTTTCTGAAATTTTACTGCATGACATCTAGATTGATGAGCCTGATCGATTAAATTTTTTGCGTTATGTATAGAACCATTATGATTGATTCCAATTTCAGCAATTACATAAGTGTTGTTCATAGATTATTTTACACAGAAAATTGTCATTTTACTTCCATAAAATGGTGGACTATTATCTATCTTATCTTTTTCCTTCAAAACTTTGAGTAGATTATCTTGAGTAAAATACTCAGTTTCAAAATATGGAAACTCAGAATGTCTAATAGACAGTCCAATATCTCTCACCATTCTCTTCAAACTATCTAAACTAAAAAGCGAAATGTGTGTCTGATCATGCAAAAATCTGAACTTATTTCCATATCTTCTAGCGATAGGAGAATCAAAATCTGGAGTTCCAATGATTAGAAGAGATCCTTTTTTCATTTTACCATAAACAGTTTTGATTGTAAAGAAAGGATCTTCCAAATGCTCTATTACATGGTATAAAAGTATTACATTATAAAAATCAATTTGATTATTTTCAATATAATCTTCAATGTTTGATTCTTCTCGTTTTATTTTATGGGAATTCACTCCATAAGAATCATAGTACTTACTGAGAACAACATCCACTCCAAGATAATTATCAACTCCTTCTAAACAAGATGCTGGTGAGTATCCACATCCCAAGTCCAAAAGATTAAACTTATCAACATTTAATATTTCAGTAATATTTTTAGAAAGATAATTTAGATTAGAAATCCTTCTATTTCTTTCAATCTCACTCTCCATGCATCTCAAGACACCATCAGGATCTACTCTATTAGATTCAGAGTACAGTTCTTCAGACGTAACTTGAGTACTTCTTTTTACAAAGTAATCATTTGTTAAATACAAATTTCTTATTTCTGAATTTAAATCAAACATTTTAAAATTTTACAAAAGATAATTTTTCATAATTAAAGAACAAAGTTTTAAGTCCTCAAAAGTATCAATTTCAAAAGACTTCCATTCCTCCATTTCAACTACTCCAATTTTACCATACATTCTATTATTGAACTCTTTGATAGAGTCTGGTTTAAACATATAGAAAGATCCGTTCTCAATATATTGAATATCATTATCTTGCCGTCTTTTTCTATTTCTCCAATCGTATCCAATACTATCCAATCCATCTTTATTTTTCTCCCACAAAGAACACTGATCCGTTTTTTGAGCGGAGAATAGAGAATCATATTCACCACTTTCTGCCATTGACAATGCATTAGTAATATCAGAGGACTCTCTTATTGGAGAAGTAACTTGAGGAGCAAATATCCAATCATATTCCAAACCTTTACTCTTTAAATAATCTATAGAGTAAATCCATGAGATTTCAGAAGTTGCACCATCACCAGAAACTTCTTGAGTTCTTAGAATGCTACCCACCCCATATTCTTCACCAACATCCAGTATTTCTTGAGAATCCGAACTTACAAAAATATTAGAATGTTCAATTCCAGAATCAAGACATTGTTCTATTGTCCAGGAAAGTAACGGTTTTCCACAAAAATCTATTATGTTCTTTTTGGGAACTCCTTTAGATCCCCCTCTAGCCAAAATAATTGCTGCTGTTTTCATTTCAATTAATAAAATTAACGTTTTCTATAGATTGCAAATATTTCTCTTCCATGTAAAAATCATGACAATTATGCCCTTTCCAGTTATTAATTTTTTCAAAATAATGATCTGAATTTGTTTTAAAAAAATCAAAACAAAAACAATCAACAGATTCAAATAATTTTGATGCTAAAAAGATTGCATATCCTCCAGCACTAAGAGACTTACCATTAGTAAATTGAACATATGGTATAAATTTTCTCATATCATAAACTTCATTATTATCAAGTTTATCTTTGACACTGCTTTCAGAAATCATATTTGCATCCTTTAAAATTATCACCTCATCATCCATACAATTTTCAACTTGTATATTATTCCATTCTGAAAAAGTTTGCAGATAATGAGAATCTTTCCCACATCCAATAGGATCTATTATCATTTTAGAAAAATGAATATTGATTATTCTAATATCAGTTTTTGTTCCTGCATGTTTTTCATATCCATTAATTTGAGTTCTATTGCATCTAAAAACAACATCATATCTATCGATTAACTCACCATAGTTTTTTTCTAAGAGTAATGGAGAATTGCTAATAACAGCACATTTTTTATATTCCAACAGTTCAGACAATTTTTTCATTTAATTAAAGATTTAAATTCATCATAGTCCCTTATATATTCATCCTCATCATATTCTTCAGTTCCAAATACAATTAACTCAGTATTTTTTTCTAAGAAAGTAAAGTTAGTCCAAGAGAATGGAAGTATATTAATATAATCATTTGAGTTTAATATTCTTTCATCAGTCCCCTCTCTAGTCTCTACTTTTATAGAAATACTCCCCTGAGTAACATAAAAAAGTTGTTTCTCTCTCCTATGTCCATGATTTCCTCTGGAAGATCCTTCCGGAACATTCCTAAAAATCATCACTCTTTTGATTGGGTTTAATCCAAATTCTAATGGATAAATTGGAATAAGATCTCCACGTTCTTTGTCTTTTTTAATTTCAATCATGGTCTATTATGTACATAAAGTGCTTGTCGAAAAGAGTCTTCCAATAAAGCTCCTCCAGAATGATAATTATCAGTGTTTAAAATTACAACATCTCCAATGTCACAATCTATGTAAAAACCATCACTCTCATCAAATGAAACCATTTCTTTTGGAAATTCATCCATTTTATGTGGGTCTCCACCATTTTGACCCTTTCCTCTATTATTGGAAATAAACTCCATCCTAATTATAGATCCTTCCCGAAAAGATCCAGGAATTACTCTAAGGGCTCCATTCTCTTTTGTAGTCTTTTGAAAGAAAGTTGCAAACTTTAAAGACTCATATGGATCTATATGCATATGAGAATTTCTTGGAAGATTTTTATCATCAACCATTTTATCTTCTCTGGTAGAAAATGTCTGTAAAAATCTTTGGCAATTTTTTGAAAAGTGCCGATCAAGAACTTTGTTTAATAGATCACTCTTGACAAACATTTCAAGTATTTGCGGAACATTCGTATAATATTGAGGAAAAATACGCATTGCTTTTCCAGACAAATAATTTTTTTCTGGTGATAATGTTACATTATTTGGAGAATAAAAAAAACCATGACATCCATCAGAGATTATATCATAAAGATTATTCAATTGAGAGTACAACTTGGTGATATCTTCCTCAGAAAAAAACTTTTTAATCAAACATATACCATATTCATTTAAATAATGAATTACATCTTCTTCTGTGCAGGTTCTGTCGAGAATAAAGTCCATAATCAATTACCAACAAAATTATAAAGAGTATTATAATTTGGTCTCCACCCCAATTCAGATTCAATTTTTTGAGAAGAAATAGAATATCTAACATCTTGTCCCATTCTATTCTCAACAAATTTAATTTTTGGATTTTTTCCCACCCAAGAAGATACTTGATCTACTATTTGATTATTTGTCAGACAGTTATTGGCAGATATATTCCAAATTTGATTTTTTCTTTCTGCAAAACAAACATTATAAACACCTTCTACATTATCTTTTACATAAGTCCAATCTCTAACATATGATCCATCACCATGAAGAGGAATAGGTTTATCTTCATTAAGACATTCAATAATTTTTGGTATTAATTTTTCTGGATATTGTCTAGGACCATAGTTATTTGAACTTCTACAAATCTGATATTCTATACCATATGTTCTTCCATAAGAAAACAAAATCATTTCCGCAGCAGCTTTAGATGCAGAATATGGATTAGAAGGATTCAAACGTGAAGTCTCACTCATATTCCCATCTTCTATATCACCATAAACTTCATCAGTGCTTATATGAACAAATAATGGTCGTTCATAAACCTTTCCTCTCAAAAGATTTAAAAGATTTTGTGTACCTAAAATATTTGTTTTGGCAAATACATCTGGTTCATTGATAGAATTATCTACATGACTCTCTGCAGCAAAATTAACAATAATATCACATAAGGGTAGGTGAGTTAAATTTCCAATATCCTCCTGTATGAGAGTATAATTTTTATCATTATCCCATGGTAGTTTTTGATTCGATGCATATGTCATCTTATCAATATCAATTACTGTATGCCCTCTTGATAAACAAAGTTCTACAAAATGACTACCTATAAATCCTCTACCACCCGTAACTAAAAATTTCATAATTAACCTCTACTAATTAAAATTTCAAGATCTTCACTCTCAGAATCAAACTGCATATCTGACATGAGAACTTTCATAAAATCATTTATGCTCATAGAAACTTTGTTATCACCAATGCTTGCACCAACATGTCTAGCAATTCTTCTATCTAAGTTATGTAAATTGAATCCATCTGAAGAATCAAATTCGATTCCGATTTTTTGAAAAAACTTACATATTTCATCTTTAGTTCTGATAGAAGTATTTTCTGGTTGAAAATGATTAGATGATTCTACAAACAAATCACTATCATAATTTTTGTTATAACTTTCAACTGCTTCTATCATTTTAAGAGGTATCTCACTATCATTATTATACACATGAGTTACTGGAGATTTTCTCAATTTCTCAGGAACAACCGTTGATTGTCCAGGATAACAAACTACACCAAGTCCAGCAGCATAAGCTTGTGATGCAACTCTAGACCAATATCCAATATTTCCAACATGCGTAAAAACTTTAGATGATTTATAAAAATGTGCTAGGGTTTCATGATCAAAGGTAAATGGATAATTATAATTCATTTCCAAAAGATTGAATCTAGTTCTTTCTTCATGGGAAAACATTTTCATATAATCCCCAAGCAGATCTTTTGGACATTTTTTGGTAGTTGCTGGCATTGGTCCATTACATGCTATCAATAAAACTCTATAATCATATCCCATATCATAAATTTTTCGTATACTGTTTAGAAAAACAGATATTCGTTTAAAATCTACAGATCTAGCAACATATAAAATGTCCCAGTGCCTCTGAGAAAAAGAACTCGGTTTAAAATGTTTAGAGACATAACTACAAGCATGAGCATCAATAACAGGAGCTCCTGCAGTCATCATATAATTCTTACAAATTATACTTACATCAAATCTATTATCATGATGTGCTGGTTGCCAATTATGATGCAGTCCAACAACCCATTTAGATCTTAAAAAATCAAAAGATTGTATATTTGATGTTTCTTGTTTAGTAAAACATACTAGACCCTTTGTTTTGCCGGGAAATTTTAAAATAGCTGCCATAATAATTACCTTGCTGGATTTCCTTTTATGATAGTATTCGATGGAACATCTTTTGTTACCACAGCACCTGCTCCAATAACTACATCATCTCCAATATTTACAGGAAGAATAGTTGCATTTGATCCAACACGAACTCTATTTCCTATTTTTGTTTCTTTTCTCACAGGAGTTTCTCCAATTTCATATTGAAATAAATCATTGGTAAACATAACACCATGTCCTATAAAACAATCATCTCCTATAGAAACATGCTCACATATAAAAGTATGACTTGATATTCTTGTGTTATTTCCTATGATAGTATTTTTTTGAATTTCTACAAATGGTCCTACAAAAACATTATCCTTGAATTCGCATCCGTATATATTAACAAGATTTGGATATGGTATGACTGGATTATTCATAATCAATTTTTCTCCAATACAATATAATAAGTATTGTGTATAACTTCTGTTAATATAATTTTATAGTTTAATTTTTTAGAATTTGAATTATAAAAAATATCCCATTCATCTTTATTTTTTACGTTTATGTGAACATCATCATATCCAGCACTTTTGGAAATACTATCATTATAAGCATTGCCCATAGCATTCGCATGAAAAACATATTTTTCTGATACTCTTATTGCTTCAGATAATGCCTTTAATTCCCATTGGATAGGAATATGTTCCATTCCATCTAAATGTTGTACAACATCGAAGGAGTTATCTTCAAATATTGACATATTATGGCATGATGAGGTTTTAACATTCAGTCCATTTTTCGCATGAAAAGATATTCTATCATCAGATATATCAATTCCACAATAATCAATATTTTCGGATTGAAAATACTTTAAACATGCACCACCACCAACTCCAATGTCTAGAAAAGACATTTTATTTTCAATACACTCTCTCCAAAGTTTATGGAAATTTTGATTATATGTTTTTAATTCATTCAGTTGTCTAGGATATTTTGTATAAACATCTTCTCCAAAATTTTCAGAATTGTGAATGAAATTATATTTCATTCGTTCTTTTTCATCTATACTTTTAAATTTCATTTTTAAAAAAATACTTACAATTTTTACATACAAATTCAATTTCTGAATCTGTCATATGAGGATGCATTGGCAAACTCAATATCCTACTAGAATTTATATCAGTTTTTGTAGTGTTAAATTTACCATCAAGATAACCGAAAGGTTTTGATTTTGCAATAGGAATTGGCCAATGAATTATTGTTGGAATATTTTTAGATGCCAAAAATTTTTGCAAGTTTTCCCTATCATCCACCATTATACAATAGATATGATAAACATGCAAATCAACATGAGAATCTAATTTAGGAGTTTCAACTACACCATCCAAAAAACTATTATACTTTTCTACAATCTTCTGCTTTTTATTATTCCACCCATCAAGTCTTTTTAGTTTTTCATCTAAGAATAGTGCTTGAATAGGATCCATTCTATGATTCCATCCCATATCATCATAGTAATATTTCTTTGATGACCCATAGTTTCTGAGAGACTTGAGTCTTTGATTATAAACATCATTATCAGTAGTAATTATTCCGGCATCTCCAATAGCACCAAGATTCTTTCCAGGATACAAAGAATAGACAGTCATGTCAGCATACTTACCAATCATCTCACCATTCGTGACTGCACCATGAGCATGAGATGCATCCTCTATAATTTTACAATTGTACTTTTGAGCAATCTCATATAACCTCTTCATATTAGTCGGATGACCATACATGTGAATAGGAAGAATAATGCAGTTATCATAAAGATGACGTGCATTATCCAAATGATCGACCAATAAATTTAAATCAATTTGAAAATAGTCATCATGGTCAACTAAAGAAATATTGTAATCACCCCCAATTTGAGATTCTACTGCAAGAACATCAGCAATATAACCATTGGCAGGAAGAATAACATCAGTTGTAGTATCATAAAATTGAAATGCTTGGATGGCAAGTTTCAATCCATCTGTTCCATTGGATACTCCCACAGAATACTTTCTACCAGACCATTTAGAAAAGTTGTTTTCAAATTTTTCTAAGTATGGCCCCATAACATAAGAAGAACTTTCAAAAAAAGAATCTAAGTTTTTATAAACATCTTCTTTGATTTCATTCCACTGACTATTCAAATCAAGAAATTTCATTGATCTTTACACCACTACCAAGTAATTATACAAAAAGCAGGGTTTATACAACCCTGCTTCATGCGGTCTTTCATGCACGCCACTTGCTCTTTATCCAGAAGCAAGAAACTGGGCGGGAGTGTTACCTCCATCCGCACCACTTGCTCTTTAAGGAAGCAAGAAACCAAAGGAGGTCAATGACTCCACCAGTGCTGTTATAGTCCATCCGTGACTTAGGGGGGATCCCGACCAGTGCTGTTATAGTCCGTCCGTGACTTATGCAACCTCAACTGCTTGAAGGTCTTGAAAAAGGTTCTCCATCAACATCTCATAATCATCAAGAGGTTCTCCGGAGAAGATGACTCCTTCAGATTCATAATATCGACGGATTTTCTTGTAAAGTTTCGGATTCTTTACATCAAGGTAGATATCACCATTAGCAGCAGATCGCAAGATGCTAATATCTTTGGTCTTGAATTTTTCAGTCAGTGCCATTGTCTGTTTTAGTTACCCACACATTATAAAGTGTTTTGATTGTGTAGTCAAGTGTGCCAGTTTTTATACTGACAATCGGAATGACACGATTCGAACGTGCGACCCCTGCTTCCCAAAAGCAGTGCTCTACCAAACTGAGCTACATTCCGTAGTGGTAGTTCCTATCGCCTCCATTCCTGAACTACCAAGGGGAATGCAGCA